>CBDCOI010000002.1:0-88652 GCA_965219765.1 Nitrosopumilaceae archaeon | reverse complement strand
CGCTTCTTGGACAAGTGGTGAAACGCCCCGTCATAGCCGCGCCGTAGTAAGGCCCAGAACGACTCCATCCCGTTGATATGGACCCATCCCCGAACGTACTCGCCTGCTGAGTGGTCGACGGCCTCGTGGCTGAGCAAGTTGCGGCAGGCCGCGTTGTCGTCGGTGTAGATCTTGGCACCAGTGGCGGCGTGCCTCTCGATAAAGTACGTCAGTCTGGCCCGGGCGGTCTTGAGGATGGGCATCGTCCGGATCATCCCGATGACCCTGTCCATATTTGCAAAATATTGGTTGTGGCTGATGCGCTAAATCTTACATCTGTTTTGTGTTACCAAAATACTTCCATACGACATGTTTGGATATAAAATTGCCATAATTTAAAAAGTTACACAATAAATGCAACTGGGAAGTTAGCGTGTGATGGATAACTTTGGGGAATAAGTGTGATGGATTAGGGTGGATGGACTAGGAAGAAATGGCCTGACACTTCCAGATATAAAATAAATGAAAAGAAAAATGACTAGTCACACGACTTGTCGTACGACTTTGCGGCAGCCTGAATGAGTGTCAACCACTTGTTGGCACCTTCAACCTCTATACCCGCAGCTTCGGCTGGAGTTATCTGGTCGGGCAGTCCAAGGTGAGGTCTGACAAAGTTGTGATACAATCGCAGTCCAGAGATTATAGCCGAGTCATCCTTCTTAAGACCTCGACACACCTTCTCACGGTGGCGGAGTGTTGCCCCGTTAAACGATTCCATCTGATTGTTGTGATGGACACCATCAAAGGCTATCTCGTTGATATGTTCTGTATCTTTATGTAAAAAGTTCTTGGCTTTGTACTGTTGTTTCCAAGCGTGGTGGAAGTTGGACGCGCCATCACTAATCAAGGTCGTTGGTATTTTACCCGCTATCTTCTTGGCTTCTTTGAACATCGGTGCGACATCATCGTTGCCTTTATGCTCGGCTACCATCTTTGCTATCCAAAAGCGCGTCTCACTATCCAGCATGGCAAACAGGTATCGTTTATTACCCTTGATTTTTAGATATAGTTCATCTGTCCTCCATTCTTCACCGACTTGGGGTTTAATCTTGTCAACGAATGCCTCCATTAGAATAGCGTATTGTTTGGCCCAGTTTTGGACGGTCTTGTAAGATGTCTTCAGACCGGTCATCTCCAGACTCTTTGCCACTTTTCGAGACGATAAACCACTGAACAGTAAATCCACCGCTTGGGTTATCTGTTCGGGGGTTGCCCGCTTGTGTTCAAAGCCTAGGTTGTGAGTGAATCGCTTAAGACAGTCCTTGCATTTGTATTGTTGGACGTCTCCTTTCTTGTAACGTCGTATGCTGTCCTTGACGATGTTCGTAGAATCGCAAAATTTGCACTTACCCAAGTCAATCTGCCGTATGGTAGTCTTTGGAGCCGCCTCTTGGACTAACTCGCGCATCCTCTTGGATATTTCAACGGCATGTATGTGCTTGCATTGGTGGCCCCCGTACATATGGTCTGGACACGAACATATCCAGCCGTGTTCGGTGGACATCAACTCGTACACCCCTTCAGTTGACTGAGATCTGACCGTGTAGGTGTGTTCGTCCACCCTGGTAATTTGGTCAGGGTGACCGGCTATCTTGGCGCCGCGTGTGATTCTGGCCTGCTGGCCGGGGTTCTTACTGTGTGTTTCGTCCACCATCAGAGTCGCAACCTCTCTGGCATCTTGTATCGTCAGTTCATCTTTGTTTCTCATATGTTAGTATATGGCCAACCTATATATAAAAAGTATGTGGATGATTTATACTAACCATTATTATATCACTCGCGTCCATATGACGGCATGAGCATGAAGGTTGACGGCGACTACTGGAGACACGAGTGCAACAGGTGCGGACATATCTGGTATAGCATAAAAGAGTCACCGCGGAACTGTGCCAACGGTAAGTGCAACTCGCCGTACTGGAATAAGCCGCGCATTAGGGCTACCGGCAGCTGACTGTTTCAAATATGGAGCCTAGAGTGGAAGGAGTGGTCTTACACGATCGTACGTGTGGAGTGGAAATGAGGTATGTACAGCAGAATGGAAATAGAAGTGGTAGACCTAATATGTTTCCAGCCCAGAAGGTGTGATTGAGTGATTAGAATTTCCCCATCAAATTAAACCGATATGACAATATCACGCCAAGCATGGCAGAGAGTATAATTGTAGATACAGTGAACACCGCATCTGCCAAAAGTGCAACTGACTTTGACCACGGCTCAGCATTCTCTTCGACATTGGGTAATATCATAACGTCACCTACTACATGAACTGTCAAAAAGTAGTGACCTAGAATAGGCTGTCAAAAGAGTGACCTGTGTAATTTAGTGAGACGGAGATTCAGCACTGTCAGAATTTCATTCCAGACGTTTTGAGTAATGGTATAGACTGTCTAGATCACCATGTGCTATGCGAAATTTAGTCCCATGATTCCGAAGTCCCCTTCCGTTGTTGGTTCTTGCATCAAAATCTATTGCCACTATTCCCCTAGATATCGCTTCAACGAAAAACATACTTTGTGGTTCTCTGTAGATACGTGCCGTGTCGTATTTCACCATACCGTTTTTCCTACGCCCCTTTACCACTATTAGCCGTCTAAATTTGGATACAAAAGCATTGATTAGGTCGTCATGCATCCAGTATGGCCATATCATGTCACTAGAACTGTCGTTTCTAACCGTGATCCTGTCCACCTCATTATCTATGTAAAAACCTCTTTCAGATCTACCGTGTATTGTGTGCCGAAAACTTGTTCTGCCCTTAGGGTCTGGCCATCCAAACTCCCTAACCATATGGTGCATATGTCCCCGTGGTTGGGCTTCAAGATGAAAAAGTGTCAAAAGTGCCGTGCCGGAATGAAACTTTATCTCCCACTTCCCGGCATCGGGCACGTCAAAGTTTCCTCCGTTTATTCCAAGCAATTCCTCTAGTATGTTACCCGGTGCGCCGGTGCCGCCATAGGAATAGTCAGAGATGTGTAACCATCCCTGTTTTAGCACACCGCTTATACGTGAAAATATCTCATTATCTGCTAACATTGATTTTCCTATCCTTGACTTTTGCTATCCTATTTTCTGCCATCTTCACATAATCTGCCGATTTTTCTATGCCTATCCAATCAATGTTCGACATCTCGGCTGCCACAGCAGTGGTGCCACTACCTGCAAACGGGTCAAGTACCGGCCCCTCACCGGCTGCTTGAATGCACCTGGACGCCAAATCGACAGGAAATGGGGCAGGATGTGGGTTGTTGATCTCTTGGTTTATCTTCCAAACACACCCTGCACTGTTGGTTTTTGGTGCCAATTTAAAGTCAGGTTTGGCAATGAGGTAAAGCACCTCGTAATTGGGCAGAAAGTAACCGGGATTAAAGTTTATTCCGCCCGAACGCTGCCAGATTATGATCTGCCGTACCGGAAAGCTTGCTAGTATGTCTTGCCGATCCTGCATGATGCCGTTTTGCACGCGCCATTTATGGTTGTAAAATATGGCCCCGTCCGGTCTCAACACACGCATCATTTCTTGCAGACATTCTCTTTGCCACTCTACGTATTCTTCATGAGGCATACAGTCGTCATGTCCATCATACCCTCTCTGCAACGCAGCTTTGGGCCACTTACCACTGTTGCCATTTTTTAGGCCGTTACCTACACTGTTCTTGATATTGTACGGCGGCGACGTGACCACAAGTTTGACGGATTCATTCGGCATATCCTGCATGATGTCAATACAGTCACCATGTATAATACGACCAAGAAGTTTTTTCAGACTATCTTGTCTTTTGTGATTTGCCCCTCGGGGGGGGGGCAGCGCTGGTAGACCCTTCACCAACCTTGTCAATCCGCATCTGTAGATCCGCCAATTTTGTATTAAGACTAGCTATCTGCATTTTCGTCTCATTCATTTCTGATTGTAGCAACTTTCTTTTGGATTCCGGGTCTGCTTTTGCCCCACAATATGCTTCAATACGTTGTCCATTATTGTCATAGTATACGTAATATGCGTACGTTCTTGCTCCGCGTTTGCGTGTAATTACGGATCCCATAACATATCTTTTAATCCACAATTATAAATAAGTTGCCAATACTATATTGGCAATCTTTATATTATGTTGCCAATATAATATTGGCATGAAGCAAGCGAGAAAAGTAATGACGAAAGATAGGAAATGTAAGATCGCCCACAATGGACGATCGATGAACGAGGTACCGTTCAGAGCTCTCGATACTTGTTTCTCATTTATTTGTACTGGGGTGACATCATGACTACAAGACAAGAACGTGGAAAAACAATAGCCGAGACCAAAAATCAAATCCACAGAATTGATGACACTGCATACAAAGTCAATTCACAATCAAGTAACAAACAGTATGGCGTTATACAAACAGAACGGGGATGGATATGCTCATGTCCAGACCACCGATTCCGTCATGTATGCTGTAAGCACATACATGCGGTAGAAATAAGTCGTAAGATGCGTGAAGCCGTCCAAGAAGCGGCCCCAAAAACCATCATACCACAAGTTGACTTAGACAGGTGTAAATTCTGTGATTCAGTAAATATCATAAAGAAAGGAATCAAAAAGACCAAACGTGGGGACATACAACAATTCGGCTGTAAGGATTGTGGTAAGCGGTTTACACATAACCTAGGCTTTGAAGGAAAACACGCCACACCAGAACAGATTACAATGGCTGTTGATTTGGTGTTTAGTGGCTTGTCAACCCGTAAGACCGCCACTGCATTAAAGGGAATGAATATCAAAGTCACATATCAAACCGTACTGAACTGGGCGGATGAATACGTTAATTTGATGGACAAATTCATGGATGACATTAAACCCCAAGTTGGTGAAAAGTGGCGTACTGATGAAGTGTATCTCAAGATTAAAGGTGAACGAAAGTACTTGTTTGCTATGCTGGATAGTGAGACTAGATTCTGGATTGCTAAAATGGTGGCTACCAACAAGGGCAATGATGATGTTGCGCCCATGTTTGCCAAGGCTAAAGATGTGGCTGGCAAAGTCCCCGAACAGTTAACCAGTGATGGAGCTTCTAACTTTGCGCATGCCCATAAGAAACAGTATGCCGCCAAGAATTTTTTGCACAAAGAATCAAAACATATCCGACATATACACATGGCCGGAGATGTAAACAATAACCAGATGGAATCCTTCAATGGGAATACTATACGCCATAGGGAAAAGATTACACGTGGTCTAAAGAAAGAAGACTCTGCAATACTGACAGGCTTGCAACTGTATCATAACTATGTAAGGCCACACTTGGCACTAGACGGCAAGACTCCTGCTGAAGTTGCGGGTATCGACATTGAAGGCGATAACAAAATACTTACGATGATACGGGCTGCGGCAAAGTCTAACACTGGCTAGGTCACTCTTTTGACAGCCTATTCTAGGTCACTACTTTTTGACAGTTCACTACTACAAAAAAACATAATAATAGAATAATTTCGCGCAAAAAACATTTACTTGTTATTCGGCGCACCATTGTCAGTCAGATATGTGACCGTATAAGTATGTAAATGTCACTATGATCAACCACCCCTAGCCCATAGTACTCGGCATTAACATTCGATATTTTTTCATGTAGGCCAGGCCCAATATCATTCCAAAAATATTGAACATCTCTGCATTTCACTACCCATCAGTAATCTTTTGACAATCTCGTCTATGACAGCCATCTCAACATTCAACAGACCAAGACAGAACTCACGCTTCTTACCCTTCCCTAATATCTCTGAATGGTTGGTACGTATTACAGCACGACACTCGTCATATAGTCCAACTAGCCTCTTATGGTCAACATTCTTACAATCAAACTTTGGAATTGGTAGGTCAAATACTGTACGGTGTATGGCGCGTGCAGTCTTTATACTCTTGATTACACTGAATAGATGCTTGGAGTTGAGTATCGTACACAGGTATTTGGCTTCGTCCTCACTTGCAGCATAATACGCATAAGTGGAGTTGTCAACTATGAACTTATCCATGTATATGATACATGAGACCATGTATTCACGTCCTGACTGATTGTACAGAACGATGATATTTTTGCCGGATTTTTGGTCTGTGATCTTGCGTCTATAATCAACCCAAGCCGAGACATTATCAGGTGACTTGATCGTCTTGTTCTTCTCCCACACCTTTTGGACTTCCTTGTAATATTTACTCATGCCATCATGACCATGCGCAATGAACGCATCTTGGTCATCAAGTATGTCGTATGTAGTACTATTGGCCCTTATAGGCAGTACAACCTTCTTCATATCAATGTGCCCAAACGGTATAATCGATCCTGCCTTTATAGTGTTGAATATGTAATCGGTCTCAACATCACCACTAAATCGCACATTCCATTTGGTCTTTAACTGAAGGGTATCATCAGTCTCTATGGATATCTTGCCGGAACCAGTACCAAGACTATTTACTGACTTCTCGCGTATAAACCAAGCGGCAGCAGGCACTAATGTGGCACCTTGAAAGAAATCATCCTTGTAGGGTGACTCCCCATATCGAGTATTCTTGTCATATGTCAAAACATTTCCGTCCGGCGTGTCGCGTAAATATATCCTGGATGTTTTCTGTTTCAGAACCTTGTCTGCTTCATCAAGCCCGACACTCTTACCGGAGAGACTGCCAGACAACCTCACTGCCGGTATAGTAGATGCCTTTGATTTGGTCTTTTTGGCAAACAATACACATGATTCAACAGTGAATAGATTCCTCACTTGATGTTTACCTTCACCCATATCGTATAATTCGACAAACCTCAGGTTCAGACACTTAAACTTCCTAGCCCTGAACGTATCGTGCTGCTTGGCATTCAGTATGGTCCAAGGCATGACAAACCCGATATGTCCATTTGGCTTCAACATATCTTTGGCACACTTTACATAAAATAGTGTAGCCAACTCCATGCCTGGAAATAGTTTGGCGCTGGTCTGTAGCTCTAATTTATTCACAACCTCATCCTTCAACCGTGCAGCCCGCTTCCCATCCCGTATAGACTTGTATACGACCCACGGCGGATTACCACATATCACATCAAATTGTTTGAACGTCGCTGGCCTGTATATGTTCTTGAAGATGAACGCATGTATCGAGTCCTTCTTCTCCCGGATCAGCCTACTAAGCGTCGTTGCAGTGGAGTCAAAAAATTGTAGTGTATCCTCAGGAATGCCCCGCCGAGTCAACTTGGTACGCAGACCATGAATTACCGCAGTCTCGTCATGACCGAAAGCCATCCTCTTGGCAGAAGCATGTACCTCATCTACGATATAGTCTAGAGATCTTCGTATATCTATAGGAATATGTAATTCCAGTCCACCACTCTCAAACGTGTAAAACTGACCCCCAAAGGGGGATTCGGTTGGAGTCGGGTAGTCGATCATGTCGGCCATGTATACAGGAATGTGTATGTCAATCTTCCTGACCTTGAGTAGGTCACGTATTGCCATTATGTAGTTGGCCCTACTGAATAATATGGCTACCGGGTGTATGTCCACACCGAACACACATGACTGTATGGTCTTGATTATATCGTCTGGTGTATAATGTGTGATGTTCTGTCTTAGTAATTTGATGGCTATTGCCAGAAACGTTCCAGAACCACATGTCGGGTCCAATATGCGTGGTGTCTCTGAGCCTGACCGCTTTATCAGGTTTTTCAACACCTTCTCGGCAAGCCAGTCTGGTGTATATGAAGCACCCAATGCGTGCCTACTTGTAGGCTCCTCAATCGTCTCATATATCGATCTTAGCATGTCAAAGTCAACAGTATCATGGTCTATCAGTTTTGCCGTACGTCGTATGTCGTGTATAATCTCTCTACTGTCATGCGTAGTACTCAGCAATGATCCTCAATATTTTTCCAGTGGCCGATGGCACCGTATTGGTTATAAAAAGATCGATATGGGTCCAGTTCACAGTATTGTATCGTGCCGTTACGACGCTCCGTTGGGATGCGGGTGAAATTTGTTGTACAACAAAGTTAATTTAGATCAACTAAGTAGTATTTAAAGAAGAGTGTGCCACCTAATGGTATGTTCAACCCCAAAAGGTCGGCACAAAAGAATAACACGGATACAGTATTTAACCATGACAAATCAAAAGATGGCCCACGACCCACGGCAAAGGGGGAAGAACGTATCCAAAAAGGTGACAAGTTCATGCCAGATTATACCATTAAAGAGATGGAAGAGCGTATGGCGAACCTCCAAGAGGGTAAGGAGAAGACCGTGTTGTTGGCATGCATCAAGAGAAAGGAATCCAAGACCATCGACACGATAGCAAAGGAGCTATATAGGCGGCCGGGTACGATACGCGGCTGGTTAGTAAGGGGAAGAGATAGAGGTTTGAACGATTTGGATGACCGCAAGCCTCCTGGCCGAGCTCGATTGTTGAGTGATGCCATGATGAATACGATACAAGGGTGGCTGTCCAAATCGCCCGTACAGTTTGGATTTAAGAGGAAACGATGGCAGGCCAAGATGATGAAAGGTGTGATATACGAAAAATTAGGTGTGAAGTGTAGTCTCGACACCATACGTCGTACGATGCATGATGTAGATTACTCATTCCGCAAGTCAAGGCCAGCTCCACACAAGAGCGCTTCAGAGGAGGAACAAAAAGAGTTCAAGGAGACTACTGGAGAACGTCTTAGAACAATGGCGATTCTCGGATATGTCATAATGGCCCTGGATGAGGCATCATGTATGGTGGGCGGGTGGAACGGCTATGGCTGGCTGCCAGTTGGCGGTCATGAGACCATTCCCATGAGCTGGTCAAAAAAGTCTGTACGGCTTATGGGCGTGTTAGGGGACGGTTGGTTCCATATCGCCATTGTAAATTCGACCGACTCAGAGACCCTCAAGATATTCATGAACAAGGTCAGGGAGGGCGTGAGGAATGTGGCAGTCGTTTTGGATAATGTCTCGTCTCACAAGTCGCAAACGATGAACGAGTACGAGAGAGATTCCAATGGTGGTATGGTGCGCATCTTCCTTCCCAAGTATACTCCTCAACTGAACCCCATAGAGATGCTGTGGCGTGATCTCAAGCGCGCCTTGGCAGGCAACTACTTTGACTCGATAGACGACCTAAAGGCGACAATAACTGGCATTGTGAATAATAGCGAGTTGGCTCCTCCAAAACTCATGGATTACATGCTGCCTGATGGTGTCCGGCAACCCACCAAAACATCCTGTAATATATGGGACATGACATCAGAGACGCCCGGTTTGGCAGTAGCCGCCTGACCATACATGACATGTAATATGTATTCTATCTGATATACAACATTTATAATTCTGCCCCTGGTTTGGGTGTGAGTGTATCTCTAGAGCCTACCATATGTGGTATCATGCAGGTTAAGGTCGCCTAAGTGCCGGATTTTGAATATTACTTCTAAGCTAATAAGATCGAAAAATATTGGATCTTACTGCATTCCACTATGCGTGATAACCCATGAGAAGAAGTCGTTCTCTACAAAGTTCCCTATCCTAGCGTTTGTAAACGATGTTCCAAGGATTATGTCGTCTATATCATCATCACTATTCGGTATGGTCAACGTATGTGTGATTATTTTAGCTACGGTTGCCATGTATGTATGATTGAGGAACATGACTCGTTGTGCATTACCAGATACACTTTGGAAGTTCCCATAAACAACATCCTGATACTTCTTCCATTCATTAAACGGTATATGATATACTGTCTCATCAACACCATTCAGTACCTCCATACATCGTGTGTACAGTGAGTGTTTTGGCTGAAATAGTGCTGGCGCATCCTTGGCTGAAATCTTTGGTATCTCTTGTTGTATGACAAACTCTCGTATCTTAGAGATTATAATCTCGTCAGATAGTACGGCATTGTTAACACTCCTCTCCTTTACGTTTATGTAACTCGCAAGACCCAGTTCAACATCATCCGGATATAGTACTGCACGATCTGAGACAATCTGATAGTTGTATATTTTAAACCGTATTCCATCAGTAGCCACTAAGGTATAGTCATGTCTCTCTTCATTCAACAATCCCGACACGTACCTGCACAACTGTGCCTCGGCCTGCTTACTATCTTGTATGGATTTCTTGAACTCCATAACAAGTGTACCATAACACAAGTCAATCCTCTCTGATGTGGTCTTTGTTTTATACACAACGTTTACACGTTTTTCGGTATTCACTAAATCGAGTTTGATAACCCTATTTACAAATAACATAAATCGTAGACGACGTGTATCCTCAGTCTGTGCAGTTTCGATGGCTTGCACATACTCCTCTAGAGGAGTCACTATACGTGACACCCCACCGAATCTTCATATAGTCTAGGTGATAGTCGGTGTGTATGTGACTCACTGTATTGGCCGACAGGCTGTATTGGCCGACAGGCTGTATTGGCCGACAGGCTGTATTGCTAACTTGCATCAGTATAGAAATCATTGTAGTACGCTTTAAGGTTTTAAGTTTACTTGACTTCACATCATCTGGATATTTTGTTGTAGATAGTTCCAATGTTTTACGAAACAATAATACTGTTGGTCATTTTTAGGATACGCCAGGTGTGATGGACCTGCCCGGTCTAGCCACATAGTGGTCCGACTGCGCCCCGTCCCGTTCCCTCTTACGAATGTCTATCTTACCCTCTGTAACTAGCTCGACCAGAGCCCCGCGTATCATTTCACCGTCGCCAAGTCCGGCCAAAGACTGCCCGTTGGATCCTGCTAGGGGGCGGCCGTATCTGTCCTTGAAGCCCTCAACTTCAATTCTGATGCGCATGGCCTCCTGCGGATATATCCTGCATAGGTACTCAGTAATGGCAAGTTTGATTTCCTCTAGGTGTCCTACAACTGGAGTCTGGGCATCTGTCTTGTAGTGAAACACTCGCTGGCCATTTACATCACCACCATATGAGATTATTGTGCCTTCTTTAATGAGTTCGTTCAAAGCCTCGGTAACTTTTGCGGCGTCTCCAAATCCGATCAGGGGTTGCCCATCAGCACCAGTCTTATTCTTGAAAGAGATGCCGCCCTCGGTGCGTCCCCTCGGATAGATCGCTTGGAGGTGTTCCACGATTGCCCGCTTAATCTCTTCTGTTGTGCCACCCACATCAGGTATTCTCTACTTTGTTATAAAACCCTATGTGATCATGACTCCCACGTACCGTCATTTTAGGTTACTATATCTTACCAGCGCCCGATGAACCATGTCCCCAGAACCTTGTAGAAGTATCTTTGATGTAGGGTCAAAATGGCCAGCGTGCATCTCATCCAAGATCCATGGTATCATTGGTCTGATGGAAAAGCTATCGGATCGTCTGGTAGCTCTGTGTCTGGGTCTAGGGTGAGTAGTTCTAGCTTGACGGTCAGAAAGAGTTGTCCTAAGTTACTACCGGAAACCGGGCCTGGTAAAACAAACTTCTTAATGTCGGGAGGAGCATTGTCTGGGTTCAATAACCTTGGACGGGTCTTTGTGTCTGATATGTCCTTATGATAGCATTCATGGATTTTGGTTGAGAGAAGATGACCATTCTTGTGGAAGTGTTGTCGTAGCCAGTAAATGTCCTCAGGATACAGTAAAAAATTGTAATGTGGATCTATTCTGTTGACTTTAGGACTGGTAAACCATCCTTGGGAAATCGTTGCGCGTAGTCCCCAATACAGGTCCTTGACTGCGTTCAGTCGTTCACGTTCTTGTTCCTTGCGGCGTTCACGGAGTGTGTGACTGTAGATCCATAACTGCACCGCCGCGGCTCCCACCACAATAATACTGGCCGCGATTACAGGCCCCCAAGATTCTATCATAGCCCCCTACCCCAGCGGAGAGATATGAGTGTTAGTCGCAAGATACTTTCCAGTCTGACCACTACATATTTTGATACCCCTCCATAGTGTTTGGTGCTGTATAACCCTGCTGACATAGTTGGGACTGTATAATTGCGGACCTGAAGTGGAAATAGAAGTTATATTATGAGGAATCATTCTGTTTACGACGGTTTAACCACAAATCAAAGACACGGCCAATCGTTAATAAAATCAGCCCTACACCCACACCTATAAAGGCCATCGACACAAAAAATCCCCCATCAGTATTCGAGAAAACATATGCAGTAAACATGAGAAGTAATGATCCTGTTGCTCCACATGCTATCCCCGCGGCAAGCATGATAACATTGAGATCGCTATAAGATGGTTCAAAGTTCTTGAACAGCATGCTTAGTGCCGAGCCAAAGACCACCAGGCCGAGAATTGCAGCGCCACCCGTGAACATGGCATCGCGGGTCAATTTGTCTGGGGCCTCGACCTGTATGGTCGGAAACGCCACTGCATCCCACACCGTAAGACCAACGAGTGCAACCACCGCCAATAGAAATGCTGTGTAGTTCACACGAATCCCTTCATCATACATCACTATGTGTGTCGGCGCAGTACACATTCCCGGTCATGGCTAAGTCACAACTTCAAAATCAGTTAACGAACACGGATTATAGGTAGAATCGCTTCAGAATTGTACACGTTGTTTTCATCAACGGTTGATATGAACGCGTCCTGTTGCAATACCAAGGCGGTGTCCGTATATGACAAGTTGTGAGATATTGCATCCAGTCGCCAAGAGCCAGAAATTCTAACGTAATCAAGAGACTCCTTAATAATTTGAGAGTGAGACATATCGTATTTAGCAGCAAGAGCATCAATCCAAGCAAAGTTATCAGAATCAATCTTTGATTTTGAGACAACCATATGAACGGTAAACCAATGTTGGTTATATCGGTTCGGTCAAGACAACAAAAGTATAGAAACTAAGTAAAAACATGCGTACAAAAAACTAACCACAAGGCAACACAATAGCAAATACACTCAAGCCAGTTACAGAATCACAAACAATTGTATAATCCGTGTCAGCACCACTTAAATCAGCACCACGTAGATCAGATCCAACAAAGTTAGTATAACGTAGATCAGCACCACTTAAATCAGCACCACGTAGATCAGATTCAACCAGAATAGCACTACGCAGATCAGCACCACGTAAATCAGCACTACGCAGGTCAGCCGACCATAAGTTAGCACCACTCAGATTAGCATCCTGTAGATTAGCATCCTGTAGATTAGCAGCAAATGAAAAAATAAACTGTAAATCAGCATCCTGTAAGTTAGCAAACGCTATGTTACCACCACTAAGAATAACACCACGCAGATCAGCACCACTTAAGTCAGATTCATACAAAGAAGTACTAAACAAATTAACATCCTGTAGATTAACATCCTGTAGATTAGCATAACGCAGGTCAGCAAACGTTATGGTAGCACCACTTAAATCAGCACCACGCAAATCAACGCCAACCAAATAAGCATAAGATAAAGAAACGTCTTGCAAATCAGCATTTATTAAACTAGCATTCTGAAAAATAGTTTCTTGTAAAAAAGCACCACGCAGGTCAACACCTTGTAGATCAGCACCACGCAGGTCAGCCGACCATAAGTTAGCACCACGTAAATCAGCAAATCCTAAGACAGTACCCACTAAACGAGTATTCGTTAAATTAGCATTTTGTAGATCAACACCACGTAAGTCAGCACCTTGTAAATTAGCACCACTCAGGTCAGCACCACTCAGGTCAGCACGAACTAAAACACTATGATCCAAGACAACATCACGCAGATCAACAGATGTTAAGTTAACACCAGACAGATCGTAGAAACGTAGATCCTCAGATGGAATAAACATAGGCACAGGTAGATTAGGATTCAAAGAAGCATTATACCCACGTTCAAAATCAGAGGCATACGCATAAACCGCAGACAATACAATAAACCCAACAATAGCAGTAACAATAATAGCAAACCACCCTCTAACATCCATAACAACACAACACAACACAACAGCATATTAGTGTTAAAGTCAAGCACACGTACATACTCCGGTCCATTGAAAATTCACGCCTAAACCAGATTTATTACAAGTATATGTAGGCGTAAAGTTGGAAACGACCTGAGTGTGTACATTTAGTACATTTAGTCAGCGTTTCTTCCCAGTGTCTCATATTTTTACGCCGTAGTCATACCAACCCCAAGTTCGGCCAGTAATTCCTTTGCGGAGTCTGCGGCTATTTTTGAGAGGAAAGAGATGAGTGGTTGTCCGACAACCAATTATTGAGCATATTTCCGTTTGCTGTACATGATTTGAATGACAAATACAAATACCATAGCAATGGGAAATGGGATAAGTATGCCATTAAGAAGTTGTTGAACATCGTTCCGATATTCATAACATTGCTTTATGACATCTTCACTATGGCCCACATCCATACCTATGGCTACTTCGTAGCACATAAGGTTTGGATAAGGCGCATTGTATGTTAACGGCAATAAGACACCACCAAGTACTATGCCGACCACACTGAACACTATCAGGTACTTTACTACCGGTTTAAACACATCGTCAAACTTGTAATCTTTATAATGTGACAAAAATAAAGTCAATCTGGTTAAAATACCTGCCAATGCAATTCCAACCATAATTGATATTACAGACCATACCTCAACATCGTAGTATATGACGGTAAACGAAAGAGTGACCGTGAATACAGCAAAACCGATACTCAAGCAAGCGAGTCCACCACAGGCATCACCTGCAATTTTTGTTAGTAGATTACGGTCCCGTTCATCCATTATGTGCGAATGTTACTCATTCATTTAATCCTTGGCTTTTGGAAACAGCATGTTATAATTCGAGTTCTAACGAGACGAAAATATTTTCCGCCCGTGTTGTTAGGTCAGATCACGGAAAGATGATCGAATCACCGTACCGAGGCGGTGTATACGACTTTCCCTTTTACATAGAATAAACATGAGGCACACCAGTCGCTTGCGCAGAACATGTCATGACTGAACTGGAAATAGGGGTCTTCGACCTACGTTTCCACTCCGTGATTTTGACCTCATTTCCACTCCACGCATGGGTTTTTACAGACCTGTATTTCCAGTCCGGGCCACACGTTTCCCAATTTTTTCCAGGTCACCGTAACTTCCCAGTTGCTTCAGACCAGAATCATTTTAAGTCCTAAGTGCGCGTATTGAGCACAAGTTGAACACATTATGAAATCATATGAAGAATGTATAACCAATCCCACAGAAAGGCCACTCATAAGCGCAACCGACTTATGTTCTTACAATGAAGCGCCGTTTGCCTATTGGTGCGAACTATATGCGGATCCGTCACTGAGGGATAAGCCCGACCCACGATATGTGGAACTTATGACACGCGCAACCAAGCTACTAAGAGAACATCGCAAAGACGTACTTGCGGATACTCTAGCCGATGGAGTAATGTCGGTGGGAGAAGCCGAAATACAAGAGGCCGGTGTGTTGTTTGAAGATGAAGTGTTGGCGCCATCACCCACGGGGACGTTGCCACTCATAGAGTCTGACATGTCAAAGACAAAATCCGCACAATTTCATGACATACTTCAATTCATGAACACCATAGAAATTCCGACTGCATTCCGTCACTTCCCACTATTCTGGATGCCTGAAAGTATGATGGGTGTTCCCGACCTGATAACGTATAATGACAACCTATGTGGCAACACACAGAAAAAATGGCGCATATGCGAGATAAAGAGTCATAAGACAGTGAAGCCACGCGACAGGTTGCAGGCCGCATTTTATTCACATACGTTGTCAAGGATATTGGAATCAGATGTATTACCGCCGATTGTAATCACGAATGACCAGATGGCACATGAGTGTTCCGAAGACATTAGGAGGCAGCAGAATTATACCGAATTAATGCAGAAACTATTAGGAGAGATGCGTTCAATGACAAAGGATTCGCCACCGACAGCCGTATATATGAAAGACGGTCACATGTGGAAGACATACAACAACAGCACAGCCATAAAGCAACAAGACGTTAGCCTCATACAGGGCATATCGGCACAAAGACGGCGTGTGTTAAATACGGTGGGTCTGTATACGGTGGAAGATGTGGCATCATGTACAGACTCTGTTGTACCATCATTACCCGGTATAGGAGTCAAAACGCTACAAAAGTGTCGTATGCACGCCGTGGCACTCGCGTCGGGAAAACATCATGTGATTACAAAACCAGTGGAACATCCTCCGGTACTAAAGAATGACGAGATCGTACTCATGTTAGATATAGAGACGTTATTTGACGGCAGTCCATACATGATCGGCGTCATTGAATATGGAATCGATAGTCAAGAATACAAGTCATTTCATGGCGCGGACTGCCTCTCAAAGTTTGCGGCAGAATATGGTATGACCTACATGGATGAACCGCAGAAATGGAGTATATTGGGACGTTTTAAGCGCAGGAAAAATGTTACTGGTGTGATACATTGGGGCAATCACGATAATACATACTGCAAACAATGCGGACTTGACACATCACTCTTTTACGACCTCTACAAACATGTCACAAGGTCATACATACTGCCAATACATGAGACCTCCATAAAGGCAGTATCCGCTTGGTTAGGCTACTCTTATGACAACGATTATGTTGACTATTCTTTGTGTGAACGAATGTATGGCGCATATGCCGTGAGTGGTGATGGTGAAATGTTGGAGAAGGTGACGCGCTATAATCGCGATGACTGTGCGGCATTACGTACCGTATATGAATGGATTTTGAAGGTGGAGGCGTGATTACTGCGCGATGCCCGATAGATTCTGATATGTGTGTTAGGATAGATTTTGTGGGTTAGGAACGATTGGGTAGAATGATTCCGCGCAACAAACTTTATAGCGCGCGCTATAAATTGGCGCGCAGGCCACTTCCGACTTCGTGTCACGTCAACTTTACCGACAACTACTTTCTCATGAATACTCCGAAATTCGTCAGCCCTAAACTCTCTGTCAATTTCTAAGACCAACCGAGCAGAATCAAGCTTGCCTTGTTTCATTCGTTGGTAGATGAACGTACCGCCTATCACTGCGGCCACAACCGTGGGGGCCACGGCTCCGAGTATAATCGCCCAATCTAAGTGCTCCAACAATATTAACTCAAGGATGGGGCTTATGTCAGTTACCATGAATATTGTAGTCGTGGAGTTGTTTTTGCTAGTATTGGTGGTAGGTTGGCAGTAGTCAAGATGTAGCCTGGGCCGCGGCTTGTATCAGGTTTATTCACTTGTTGTTACCCTCGATGGTGATGCCTACAGCTTCTACCTGTGTCATTGTTAGCACACAACTTTACAATGGCCGCTGGCACACAGCAACTTTACAGCCCCTTCATCTTCGATATGTTAATAATGTATGTGGTGTATAGTAAATTATGAGCCAAGTGACAACTACCTATAGCCTAGATAAGCCACAAGATCCAATCTCATACGTAACTGAGAAGATGTCATCCCAAGAAGTTGCTATTCTGTCTCTTGTAGGAGTGTTACTGGAGTCTATATCGACTAAACGAGTATCGCCTGTCCAGATAGTCGATGGAGTTATCCGTGTGAATGAGGATCTGATGGAAGATGGGGAATCTTATACATTTCAATATCAAAGGAAAGAACATATGATAACTAGGATTGATGGCAAGATCAAACTCTATAAGTTAAGATGATGATTGAATCAGTTAATGTATTACTTGATCTTCTGTCCAAAATTATTCCACATCATCAAACCAGTAATACATTTCACATAATCTTGGAACAGCGTACTGATGATCTTACAATATGTACGCCAAAAATATTACCGCCCCAGAGAGACCATTGGTGGAGTCGTAAATATCACATGGTAATACATGTTAAGAGTAGAGGACATCCTGATATATATATGATTGATAGTAAGGGTGCACGTATTGTCTAATAAGCAGATAAAGTTCAACGTGATAAGACAGGCTCCATCATCGTACTATGTGGAAAATGGTCAGACGATAAAACATCTGGGGGTTGTATCTGACATACGTGACAAGGTAGGTAGCGATCCTCCTATGGGAGAGGTTGTAATGAATGACGTAACGCATGTGATAACACCGCTAGATATAACTAGAGATGTTGATTTAAAGATCGTTAAGGGTAGTGTACCTACAAAGAAGAATCGTGTCCGTGAGTTGAAGTTCGAGACGGAGGATGAAGTAATCAATATCTATGAGACCAAGAATCACATCGTCTTGGTAATTAGTGTGGTTAGGAAGGTTTTCCTGACCAACATGGTTGATGATCAAAACAACCCATTATTACACTGTGATAACCGAGTGGCCATATCTACGGTTCCTAAACCCGTCTTCCAACCAGATTCTGATTCTACGTAATTCTTCAAATTGTTATAGGGATGGGTATGATGTAGTTAGGATCAAAAGTAATCCCACATTCCTACAGGTATCTACGTAAAACAATACCAGCTTATGTTATCCATTGTATGACAGCCGCACAGATACCTTCTCAACACGTTCATTTTCTGCAAGCGGATATTGTTTCTTAATGGCACGTTCAGCACGGATTTGAAGCAAGTAATCAAGTGACTTGGCAAACTCTTCTTGGGTTTCCACATCAGACAGCACCCAACTTACCAGCCCCTACCAGTTACACCTAGGTCACGCGCTTTACACCATACGCCAGGTCACGAGTTCTTTACAGTTCTTGTTGTACTCTACACCTAAATACTGCACTTTGGTTTTGTGCAAATAATGACTGAAAAAGAAATAATACGAGAAAAAAACTTGGTGAGGAATTATGGACGTGAAGTTGCAAGACAAATTATGGACATGGAGTGGATGGAAGAATTAGTTACAGCGTATGAAAGGGAAGAACAGGAGATGTTAGAGGCCACATATCGCGAACTACAAGAACCCAAAGCAGGCCCCACACGTAATATTGGACAAGGTTGGGAATATGTGAGAGATGTAACCAGTATGGCCCAGAAATTAAAGGTGTTCCAAACACTAGGCATGACTGAGGATGAATGGTCTGATATGATAGAACGGATGTGGGAGGATATGGATGAGAAGGAATACCATAATATCTTTGTTAACGTCAAAACACGATCCGTCACTCTGCGTCCTTATATTCCACCTAAAAGGGGAGATGTCATATATTACGGTGATGGGTATATAGGATACAATGCGCCTGTGAATCGCGCCATGCCTAAAGACCGATTCGAGTATCGCGTTTACCAAGTTTTACATTCGTTGTCGTAATCCATTTTTTATTTGTTAAAAAACACAAGATCTACAACTTAGTCAGTTTGACCTATTCGATATAAGTACCCATTGACGCAGCGAGTACTTGAATTCCGAAGGTGGCTCATCGACGTTAAACGTTACCCTCCACCTTCGGACATTGGAGCCTTCATACTGTGTAGGTTTTTAATCATATTGTAAGAACCATCTGTATGAATAAACTAGACCGTCGGTACTGGATTTGTGCTGGAATTGCATTAACTGGTGCTATGATGACCAGTTTCATAGAGTGTTCTACTAACAATTATGTTTGTAAATCTCTGGATGGATTCTTTCTGTTTCTGACCATCATTTTTGGAGCAGGATTTGGCATTGCATTATCACAAGTTTGGGCAGAAAAAGACAAGAAAAAAGATGTAGCATAACTACACAGTGGAGTTAATTCTATACTACAACTCCACAACAAGCGCGCCATTCCTGAGATATTATGTGTTGTCGTTATAACCGCGATAGCAGTATATACCATGTTGGCTCTGAGGGTCGTAATCTTCTTGCCTCGTATGAAGGCGTTCTTGAGATTGACCCATGGTATGCGGATAGTAAAATGCCACCTAGATGGCGAATGGGAGTATTCCGCTGGTCAGGCCCAACAAAACAAAAAGGAGGTGAGAAAATGTATAACATCGGAATAGACGTTCACAAAGTAAAATGCGTAGCTGCAATTAAACAAAAAATACGCGACAAACCTGTTATAATCACGTTTGAGAACACACAAAGTGGAATAAACAACTTTATCTGTAAAGTTAAAGCCAATTACATGCCGGCCAAGGCCGTCTGTGAATCCACCGCCAATTATTGGATTGTTCTACACGACATGCTGGAAGATGAGGGTATCGACACTCTGCTGGCAAACCCGTACAAACTAAAAATAATAATCCAGTCAAAACGAAAAAACGACAAAAAGGATGCCAGAAAACTGGCAGACGTACTGATACGCGACTCTGTACCAGAGTCGTACGTGCCGGACAGAGAACATCGGGATATGCGGGTACTGACCCGTACACGCTTAGGCATAGTACGAAACATTGCCAATCTTAAAAATATTATTCAGGCGACTGCTGACAAATATCCACATACGATTCCCCGCGGAAAAATGTTTACGCAAGATGGACTAGAATTACTTGGCAAGATACAAATGAGATCAGTAGACCGAATGGGAGTTGATTCGCATCTGTCCACAATACAACATCTGAAGGCACAAGTAAACAGATACGAGCAAAAGATCGCAGAAATTACTACGGACGATTGGCGCGCGCAGCGGTTAATTACAATGACCGGTCTGGGCCCAGTTACAATCATAACGATACTTGCCGAGATTGGCGACCATACCAGATTTGACACCCCCGAACAATTGACATCATACGCGGGTTTGACACCCTCGCATCGTGACAGTGGGGAAGTAGTTCGACACGGTCATATAACCAGGCAAGGTTCCGTATGGCTCCGAACCGCCATGGTCGAAGCTGCTCTGCCGGCCATAAGGTATGATCCGACAATACGTGCCAGATACGAAAATCTAAAAAAGCGAATAGGTGCCATGAAAGCAAAAGTAGCCATAGCGCGCGAAATGCTAGAGACAATATGGTACATGCTGCACAATGACGAGGACTACCGTGCTCAAAACAAGGGTCTGGTTCAAAGGAAGCGACGTAAAATAGAGCGCATGTGTGCGTCTCAGACGACTCATTGTGGTTCCAGTGGGTAAGGCGTTTTCGCCGCCCCCCAACAAAGTGAGGGGGCGGCTCAACGCCTCCTCACCCCCTCTTGGTCTGAAAAAATTCAGATCAAGCAAAACAACGCCATGGACACTACACGATAAGGGGAAGAATGCCCTACGCCCTTTACACGTTAAAGTCCAACTGTAGTGGCGCAATATACTGTATTATACAGTACAGGAAAATGGGCCGTGTGGGGGATTCTGCGCATTATTGTTTTCTCAAAAATGTGAGTGAATCTATTTGGTTATACATTACAACACCAAATGTACGGCATTCATGACAAATTCACTCACGGTTCCTCCCGTAAGGATTGGTTGTCGGATGGTATTCGAAATGTGGGCGCTTGATGGTGTACTATGTCCACCATTCCCCTGATGCGCCGTCCATCGGATAATGTAGACTCTAGGCGCTGCTGCGTTTCAGTTCCAAGTACCACCCGTCCTTGCAGGAGGCCCCCCAATTCACAAATACATAAAAACCTCCTTGATCAAACCATAATGGGTTTGTACCAGAATGAAAAACCAACACATGACATCTACAGGTCAACCACCTGTAACACATGGGAGATCCATGCCCTACCTTAGTGTTTATCCATCACACGCGTTTCCCACTATCACACGTATTTCCCAACATGATCCATCACACGCTAACTTCCCAGTTGCCAATAAATTCCCTATTCAGTACATATTTAATTAGTATTCTATATTATAATATGAGTGCAAAATGTTTGTAGGTAACTTATGGGTGTTTTATGAATCAGATATTGATGGTTTAAAGCTCATTAATCTCAAATATTTAATAGACGAGGAGGTAATAGGTGAACATGGCATATAAATTCACAATTAAAGGGAATCAATTTCATAGTGTGGGAGACTACAATGAGGCAATAAAATGTTATAGTGAAGCCATAAAGGCAGACCCAAACGATAGCGAAGCCTACATGTTCAAGGGTGATGCTCTGTATCATCTAAAGCAATACTCAAAGGCCATAGAGTATTGTGACAAGGCATTAGAGATAGACTCGAATAATGCACAAGCTTACAGGTTAAAGGGCGATATCATGTATCGCGTAGAACAGTACAAAGATGCCATGTTGTGTTATGACGCAGCATTACAGATAGACCCAGATGACACGAACATGCATGTCTTCAAAGGCGATGCCATCTATAACTTGGGACGCTATGAGGAGGCCATAGAGTGTTATGACAGGGCACTAGAGATGGACTCGAATAATATACAAGCGCGCATATTCAAAGGTGACTCGATGAATAACTTAGAGAGATATGATGAGGCCATAAAATGTTTTGATGAGGCACTAGGTATGGACTCGAATAATGCGGAAGCATACTACCTCAAAGGCATTTCCATGGATCGTCTGGGCCGATACGCCGAGGCCATAGAGTGTTGTGATGCAGCACTAAGGATAGATCCAGATCATGTAGAGGCGCGTTATGTTAAAGATATAGCTACAAAGTCTTTACCTAAATCTGAAGACTGCCAACACAGGCGACTCATAGTGTGCAAAGAGAAACCCATAGTCGGATCCCACTACTGTGGTAAACATATAAAGAATCATTATTGATGCAGGTGTTAGCGGAAGAGGCGCCCCCATATCATATATGAAGTGTATATTCCCACCATAGACAGTACTAAAAGCGCCACTATAGTACCTGAGGGGGCCCAGTCCAATAGATAAGAGATGAATATTCCACTAACCACCGATGAGGATGATATCGCCGCAGATATTATCATTGTACCCTTGAATCCACGATTAAATTTAGAGGCAGATAACGTGGGTAGAACTATCAGGGCAGTTATTAGTAATATGCCAGTAAGTCTCATTGCAATTACAACAGTAATCGCCGCCAATACTGCAAACAGATAGTTCAAAAGTGTCACCCGAATGCCGGATACACGTGCCAATTCCGCATTAAATGTAATGAATAACAGTCTTCTGTACAGTAGAATTATTACCAAAGCCACCACACCACTAATGGATAGTATTGTAATCATGTCATTGGTACTCACCAGTATAATACTACCAAACAAAAAGCTAAAGAGGTCTAAAGTAAAGCCACCAGCTATACTAGTTAGTATGACGCCCACCGACAGCCCAGAGACCAAAGTGACCGCAACCGCCACCTCTCCAGAAACTCTAGAGTTCTGCATCTTTTGTAGTCCTACGCTACCCAGAATAGCTATGACAAATGCCGACCAGAAAGGGACTATTCCCATAAATAGCCCAACAGCTACACCTCCAAATGCCACATGGGCTATACCATCCCCAAAGAGGGCATATCGACGCATAACCAAAAAGCACCCCACCATGGAACATATAGTGGAAATGGCTATCCCAGAAATCAGTGCCCTCTGTATAAAACCATACTCAAGAATTTCTAACATCATACATCTCCATACTCATAGCACCAAAAACTCTCACATATTCAGTGTAACATACAACATCACGCCTCGTGTGAATGTTCGTGAGGATGGGGACGATCTTGTAGTTTGTATTCTGTGCACAGCCCCAATAACTTTTCATCTGCAAAGAAGTCAGATGTTTTTCCATGAAAAGCTAATGTGCGATTCATACAAACTACCTTATTGCTGTACTCCTTAACCACGTCCATGTTGTGTAATGACACTATCATTGTTATCCCATATTCACTATTAGCCTCCTGCATTATGGAATAGAACAGTTTTTGTGATTTTACATCAAGGCCAACTGCAGGTTCGTCCATTATTAGTAATGATGGGTTACGCACCAATGATTGCGCTATAAAGACCCTTTGAAGCTCGCCTCCAGAGAGTGCACCTATTCGACGGTGGCGTAAACCCCACATACGAACAGCATTTAAGCACTTTGTTACCTTCTCAGAGTTGGACATGTCAGGGTCCACAATCCCATGCTGGCGATCGGTTGGAGTCAAGGCGGCGCGCGTCAATGCCATGGCGACCACATCGAATACTGTGGCCGGAAACATAGGTTCAAATGAGATTTTTTGGGGAACATATCCCACTGAACGTAACAGATCTCTATGAAATGCACGTCCAAAGAGGCTCACAGTACCTCTATGAGGTAATAACCCAAGTATTGCTTTGAACATAGAGCTCTTGCCAGATCCGTTAGCACCTACCACACCTACCAGATCACCCTCCTGTACATCATAACTTACACTCTCTACAGCAATCTTCGTCCCATAATTAACCCAAAGATCGTTTACACTCAGTATTGTATCTAGTTGCAATTTAGAGCCACCTCTAGCACATCAAAATTCTCGGTAAATTCATAGTATGGAAAGAAGGATGCTTGTATTTGTACCTCTGCAGCGGCAAAATTTGGTATCACACATGCCAACAAGGCCACCGTTATCACAGTTAGCCCGCATAGCATTTTATTCAACGAGAAGTCAACCTCAGGATCGTATATATATTTTATGCATGGTAAGGGGCGGTTGTAGTATATGAAAATTATGTCCGCTAGTCATTTGACTCCGCCTCCATCCAGTTGGGGTCCTTTGCCTTGGTCTCCTCAGTCGCCTTCTTGGCCGAGAACGCCTTGAGCGGAGTCTCGTAGTTGGCTATGTCCAGCGAAAAGTGGAGTCGTCTCTCGTTGTAATACTCGATATACTCGGGCAGACTCTCGTAGTGGCCTATCTCTTCCTCGATGGTTCTGTGGAACCGCTCAAGCTTCCCGTTCGTCTGTGGGTGGTACGGCCGCGAGTTTATCAACTCGATGCCCCTGCCCAAGAGAGCCTCTTCGAACGCGGTGGGCTTCCAGGATCTCTTGGGATTGCCCTTGCGCATGCCCACAAAGCAGGATCCATTGTCCGACAGGATGGTAGCCGGCGTTCCGAACTGTTTAATTGCCTGCTGGAGCACCACCACGGCGTTCTCAGAGGTAGCCTGGGTGAACAGTCCCGCCCCGGTCACGCACCTTGAGGCGTCGTCCAGGAATGTGATGAGGTGAAGCCCCCTCATACGCGGATCCTTCATGACGTGCCAGTCGGTGTGCCACATGGAGTTGGAGTGCTTACGCTCATATCGCACCCACTTACGCTTTCGTGACTTTGCTTCGGATGGTACGACTAGCCCACTCTCCTTCATAATCCGATATACTCGCTGGTAGCTTATATTATGACCCGCTCTGCGCAGGCTTATTGCCGTGCGCACCACGCCTACCTCCTCCAGCCGGTAGGTGTCCAGTACCAACTGCACCTCGTCTGGCGATGGTGGTGGTATGGTGGGCCTACCCGGAGTGCGCGGAATGTGCGCGGATCCGGTCTTGCGGAACTCGGCATGCAGCCTCCGAATGTGCCTTGACGTCACTCCGAGCTCGGCGGCCACCACAGAAGAGCTCCTGCCTTTTTCGAGTTGGTTTATGGCGTACCGGATGGACTTTGCCGTAAGACGCTTTGCCATATTTTTTCTTGATCGATACAGTGTATAATACTCCTTTATGGTGCGCTTGATCTTAGTCGGACCTAATTTCCGTACAATAGACATGGTAAGGGGCGGTCTGCTGTACGACAATTAGGTCCCACTAGCATCAAGTAAACCGTAAAGGAGTATTGTGCATTGTATCGATCAGGAAGAAAGATGATAAAGCGCCTGGCATCTAGGGCCATCCGCTACGCTATGAACCAGCTTGAGAAGGGCAAGAGGGTGTCGGTCGCGGTATCCGAGCTCGGAGTAACGCCAAGGTACATTCGGAGGTTGCGGGCCGAGTTCAGGGAGACGGGATCTGTCTACGTTCCGCGCTTTCCAGGCAGGCTAGGAGTCTACGATGCCGACCCGCAGCCGAAAGACATTCAAACTATGAAATGCTGTCTTCCACACGGCCTTGTCCAAAAAACCAAAATTACCGACCTTCTTTGATACTTACGGAGGCACCTGGACCGGCAGGAATGCGCAGGGTAGACACCGGATTACGTTCCTAGTGCTCGCCGGCCCGTCGTCTATGGCGGTCCACGTGCAGTATTGCGCAGCCTCCCCCACGTTGTGGGGCGAACAAAAACCCCATAACATGGCGCTATTATGCAACCATGTTATAACAAACAACCATTGAGAGTAGTTCTGTCTCCTGTGTGTGTTCTCTGAGGGCTCTCACTATGGCTCCAAACCTGTCTTTTATGGCAGAGAAGACGCTCTCTACATTATTTCTACGCGATAATTTGTTGTAGAATGTTCTAGGATGCTTCTCGAAGAACCGTAACATTTGTGCCCTTGCGTTGAATCCCTTTATTGTATAGTTGGATTTTGGCGCAATTATCGGTCTTCTTCCAGAGTCTCGAATTGCATTGCAATTCTTTACTCCCCCATAAATCGCATCTGCCATTACGTCATTTCCATCACCATGCGGCAAGAACCCGACCATCTGTCTTAGTTGTGGCGAGTCACAGGCCAGACCCGGCGTGACTGTGGCAGCACATATCTTGCCATGCAGGGATACTATGACATGTAATTTTTTGAACTGCTTTACGCTGATTTCGCCGTATTTTGCGTTCTCCCAGTCCTCATACTTGGACATACCAAATCCGCTGGAATCCGCAGCTAGTGGACCGTTTGCATCAGGCTTGCCCATCCACGCAATTATACGTTGTAGTACAGCTGGATCTATTTCCGATATACGGAGTTGGTACCAAGATCTGCTGTACCGTCTACTTATTTCGCAGCGTTTTAGGTCGTCGGGATACTTTTTGAGGTGGTTTACCAGGTCCCAGTAGCTTAGCCGGTTACCTATCTTGATGACGGACAGTAAAATGGCTGACACACGCCTGTCACGTACGCCTGGCCGTATGCCCATCAATTCCCGTGCCTTATCTGCAATTTTGCGCATCCATGTATCATGATTGTCCCCCTCAGCTTCACGTTTTTTGTTGTATTTGGACCAGTTTATCTTGGGATCATTTCTCTTCCCTTTTGGGTTGTTCTTACTTCTGTTCCTTTTTGGATTGCCTGCTTTTTTTGATTTTCCATATCTTTTACTCATTTGTTATAATCATAATATATCTATATTACCTTATGATTATATTATTAATCAAACTAGATCTATTAGTAATTAAACATTACTAAACCAATTTTTGGACAAGGCCCTTCCACACGGTTTATTTATAAATTGGACAAATCATCCAAGGATTTATATAGCAAAGAGTTAGGCCTAATGGTATGACAAATTCATTAATGCAGGTTACCATATCTCCTGGGAAGGTGCCGCTGGTTGCGGTCGTGGTTCTGGGGCTGGTCTTTGCGGTTGGCCTGTTTATAGTTGGTTTTGATCAGGGACATATCTTTAGTATAGCATTCGGCGAACAGGCGTTTGAGGATATGTACCTTCACGAGCTAACTCATGACATGAGGCACGCAGCAGGATTTCCGTGCCACTAGATCCTGAGAGGTAGCCTTGAAGACTATTCTTTTTATTGCAGTAGTATTGGTTGCAGGCGCAACGGCGGGAACCATTCATGGCCTAGTCAACTTGGCCTTGGTGGAGCCGTACCTAGATGGTGCCATCATGATAGAGAATCAGGCCCTGTTTGCGTCTGGTCAGGCGGAAGACACTCCGGAGTTCTGGGCGGAGTACGAGCCGTACAGGATCTGGCAGAAGGAGGGACAGGTTTTGGCCAGCGCCATGTTGGGAACTTCGATGGGGGCGCTCTTTGGTATAGTGTATGCGCTGTCCAGGGACGCCCTGCCAAAGGGGGGCGACCTGAAGAAGGCCTCGATACTGGCCGCAATCATGTGGTTCTCCATATACTTGGTCCCGTTCCTCAAGTACCCGGCAAACCCTCCCACGGTTGGGGATGGCGAGACAGTCGTACTGCGCGCGGTGCTCTACCTCTCATTTATTGCCATTACAGGGTTTGGCGCAGTGGGCTTTTATCAGGTGTACCGGCGGGTGGCGAAGAACAGAAGGTTTGTGGCCTTTGCCGGATATGCTGCGCTGGTGGCTGTTGTGTTTGCGCTGATGCCGCCCAACCCGGACGAGGTTACAATTCAGGCAGAGCTGCTGGATGGGTTCAGGATTATGTCGGCCGTCGGCGTCACCATATTCTGGACCGCGTTAGCCATAATCTTGGGCATCCTGTGGCAGAGGTTGAGGCCAGACTCCGAAACAAGGTTGGAGCAGCACTGAAACGCGCGCATCACATTTACGTCATCAGGGGCGCGAAAAGGCGCAACCACACACGACATCCGCATCATCGGTGATGCCTAATCGGAGTATAGCGTCCGTAGTGCGGAGTTGATCGCAGAGATTTCGGCTACGAAGGGATCGTCAGCGGACGCAATGATGACCAGATCGCCATCCATGGGCCTCAAACCATCAAGCAGGGCGGTCCTTGCCTCAGGATCCTCGCCCAGGCAGTCCACCACCTCATTGGGAAATACGAACCTGCCGCCTTCGAAGGCCAGGGTGGTCGCGCCTTTTGCTCCGTACATTATTGCATAGTCGCGCTGGTCTATGCCGCTGCCTATTCCCGATGCGTAACCTCTCAGGAGAATCGCGTGATTGTGTCTCTGGTTTGCTACGCTACATGGCCCCACAGGACACTGAGACGGTATTGTCCGGAACATCTCCTCAGCAAAACGCCTACCATCTCCGGTCAGAAACATGCCTGCCCGTATGGTGTCTGCCAGGCCGGACTGCTTTAGGCGCAACACCAGAGTCTTTGCTGCCCCCTCCCCTATACGTAGACTGTCGCATAGTGTTTGGCGGCTGGTATACGTCTGGTGGAACATCGTGTGGATGGCCTTGAACAGATGGGGTGTGTCGAACGTGAGCATCCTGCTCAAACCTCTTCTGGACACTATCTTGTACAGTACGTCAACGGGGCGGCTCATCCGCCGTATTCTCGTTGTTCGCATATAAATAGAATCGACTCTGTAACATTCGTTCTGCGCTTGGTTGGGCTGTACCGCAAGTACGGAAGGATTCTTGTTCTGGCAGATAGTGAGCATCCCCACTTCCGGGTGACAGTAGACTACCATGTCAGGTACTGCGCGGCATGGCCTTGTGCAGGCTCCTAGCAGGCGCCCCGTGCATAAAGCATATCTTTTGTTGGGAATTATATACTTACCTTACCTTTATATATACCAGTGATGTATAGTATAGTATGAGCAAAACACAAACACAAGAAGCACCGGGGCGATCGCACCGTGAGGGAATAACACTTGTAGATTTATTCAAGATGTTTCCTGATGACAAAACGGCTGAAAAATGGTTTGAGTCAAACATATGGCGTGATGGCCGTGTATGTCCACATTGTGGATCACACACAACATCACCATCTGCACATAAAGATATGCCATACAGATGTGTTGACTGCAAGCAGTTTTTTAGCATCAAGATTGGCACAGTCATGCAGAAATCTAAACTCGGATATCAAAAGTGGGCCATAGCGACATATCAATTCATGACCAACGTAAAGGGAATATCCAGTATGAAGTTACATAGAGACTTAGGTATAACCCAAAAGTCCGCTTGGTTTATGGTTCAACGATTACGTGAGGCATGGAAGGATTTGGCTGGCATAGATGGCATGAAGGGGCCAGTTGAAGTTGACGAGAAATATGTTGGTGGTTCTGAATCCAACAAACATGCAAACAAGAAAGGAAAAAATCCCAAAGTACCGGTTGTAGGTGTGAGGGACCGGGATACAGGTAAAGTAACGGCTGCCCCGGTCCCTGAGACCACCCAAGCCAGACTAGTTGACTTTGTACACAATCATACAGAATCACCAGACACCAAAGTGTATACGGATGGTAACCCAGCATATTCCACACTAAAAAATCATGAAAGTGTGAACCATAGTGCAGGCGAATATGTCAGAGGCCAAGCCCATACAAACGGCATAGAATCGTTCTGGGCTTTATTGGAGAGAGGTTATGATGGTATATTCCATTGGTTCTCGGCAAAGCACATGCACCGTTATGTCAATGAGTTTGCAGGCCGGTTAAACATCCGTAATCACAATACAATAGACATGATGATATTACTGGCAAGAGGTATGATGGGCAAGAGGCTTACGTATGCTGCGCTGATAGCTTAAGGCGAGTTTCAAGCCGATACTGTATTATTAGAAAAATAGTGGCAACAACCGCAACAGGTAGCCCCCACAAAATTTCATATAATTGACCATCCACAAAAGTATTTACGATAACTGTAAAACCAACCGTAACCATGACGGCCAGTAAACAACAACAACCCATAATCCGACTAGCCCTAATTTGAGATTTTATTTCATTCATGATTACCTAGTTATTATTGGTCATTCTTTATAATACTATAGACGAATACTGCGGGTAGACCAACCATTAAGATTATTGCAGGTAACCAAAACCAACCCGGATGACCCATAACATGTCCTAATGGTGGAAATACAACCCATACAACAATAGTTAAAATCAATAATGTTGGATTCATACCAACACTCCCAATTCCTTTAGCCGCACCTTTGCTTCTTCCATAGTGCCTTTTCCTTTTACTCGGTTGCAATGGCCGCATAGTAGTTGTAGGTTGGCATCATCATCGGGGCCGCCCTTAGCCCTAGGTATAACGTGATCCACTTCCATATGCCTAAACTCTATTTCATGTTTGCATAGGTTACACCGGCCCTCTTGTATGCCGAATAGTTGATGTTTAATGTTTTTGGATCTATTACCTTTCCGTATGGGGATGTCAGTACGATGTATCAAAATACCCGCACCTTTGGTATATTTATCCATCCCTGCCTCACTGACCAGCCTAGCATTAAGCAGGTCTACGGCTTTTGGTGATATATCTATCCCAACCCACTTTCGGTTTAGTCGTTCAGCGGCAGAACATGCCGTTGCACAACCACAGAATGGGTCTAGTACAATATCACCTTCATTCGATGATGCTTTGATTATTCGCTCTAGTAAAGCAAGTGGTTTTTGGGTTGGATAACCAAGCTTTTCCTCACCTCCAACAATAGGTATATCTGTCCAAACATTTTGTAATGGTATGCCGGGAGATTCTTCACGGTACACTTTCTTTCTAGGTATACCACCCTTCTTTTTTGGTATGTGTAGTTTACCTTCATTTTCTAATTCTTTCATAGATTTGAGTGGATATTTCCATATGCGATTATGGCCTTGAAATTCATACTCATAACCTCCACCAGCTAGACTATCTGCGGTTAATGGTTGGTGTTGATATACCCCCCGTTTATCTTCATTAGAAAATGCCTTTTTGATATACTCATCGGAATAATCTACATATACCTTATTCCAAACGTATTTGTTTGTTTTAGTATAATATAATACACTATCCGTAATTTTTCCATATCGTTTACCATCATTATGAGCGCTAAAACGTTTCCAAATTACTTCATTACGGAAGTTATCCCTATCAAATACCGCATCTAGTACCATTTTCAAATAATGGCTCATGGTCGGATCACAATGCAAGTAGACAGAACCCGTGTCCTTGAGTATTCTATGTAATTCTAGAATACGTACTGCCATGTAAATCAAATACGACATGGCATTTTTACCACCTACATATCTAGTCATGTCCAAGACTTCGTATAATGGTCGGCTTACCTCGGCTATTTCGCCCCACCACGCCATATCTATATCATCAAGATTCCATGTATCTTTGAAGGCGGCCCCGGCGGCCTTTGAGCCTATGGGAGCCGCATAGTTATGTTTTGAATTAAACGGTGGGTCCAAATATATCAAATCAATAAAATCATCAGGAAAACCACGTAATATCTCTAAGTTGTCACCTGTAAAGATAGTACGGTTCTTGATGGCCGACAACTAAGAACCTCCAAATAGAGTTGTTGTCTGGGTTGGTGTATATGTCGCCCTCGCTTGGCTAATTGGACAGTCGGTCCTATATTGGACAGTCGGTCCTATATTGGACAGTCGGTCCTATATTGGACAGTCGGTCCTATATTGGACAGTCGGTCCTATATTGGACAGTCGGTCCTATATTGGACAGTCGGTCCTATATTGGACAGTCGGTCCTATATTGGACAGTCGGTCCTATATTGGACAGTCGGTCCTATATTGGACAACCAAAATTTATAAGATAACAATATGAAAGCATTTTGAGGACTCAGAGTCAGACGCTGTTTCTTCATTGGGGCGTGCACGCGCCCTTCAGTTTTATCACTCATCACAGTCTTTCTCATTGCTTTCATAATATACCATACTTACTGGTATATATAAAGGTAAGGTAAGTATATAATTCCCCTTTTGTTAAATGTTATGTTTATTGCCAACGTATACACTCAGGTCCATCCCTTTCTGTACCCACAGGTATGCCAGTTATCCACACATCTGAAACAGTCTTGTACTAGGCGGCTATCGTTACATTACCTGACATAGCGGCGGATTCTTCAAATATGTTCCAGTCTGGATTCTTGGACAATTCCACTATGCCTTTCCATGGTACAATGCCGCGCTTCTGGCAGGTGCGCGTATAGCTCACCAAAATTGAAAATACGTGCATGCCCGTGCTAGTCATTAATTTGTGGCGCACGTTGCGCTGCAACACTATGGTGTCACGTATATCCAACTCAACGGGGTTATTGTTAGGAGGCATTCCTTTGTACCGCAGGAACGTAAACAGGTTCGGTGACGCGTTGTGTATGGTGGCGGCCATTGGATGGCCCCCGTATCCATCTGCGATACTGCACAGCTGTCGTTGCAGAGACAGGCAGTATTCGGGAGGGGCCGTATCCATGTATTTGATGCGTCTATACATGCACAGGAGCCGCCGGTACTGTATGTACGGAACGCTTCCCCTCTTTGCTTTTATGGCGGCTTTCTCGGCCATACGTAGTATGTGCACCCAGCACCGCTGAACAATGCGGAAACTGTTGTATCCTGCGTATCCGTCCACTATTACGGGTTTATCCAAAAGTGCGCTAAAGTGTATTTCGGGTATTGCACCGGCCCTACTTGCGGCCACCAGTACATATGTGGCATCAGGTATTGATGCCATCCAGGCATACCCCCTCTTACCGTATATCTTTAGTACTGTCTCGTCTAAATGGACGTACAATGCCAATATGATGTATTTCAGTATGTTTTGGTATGTTTTTTCCAGTGTCAGTGTTGCAATGGCTTTGCGCGCGTTCCATATGGTATTTGGTGATATCTCAAAATCATACATGTCTCTAAAATAGACAGACATTGTCTCATCAGTTGCACGTGTACCAAAGTATTCCACTACAAAACCGCGAGCCTTGGGACCGAGTGCCGTACCGGCAATAAGGGGACTGTCGGCTTCTGTAACGTGTCCGCATCTGTCGCATTTACACCGTCCCACTACAATCGTACCAGCCACTATACTTATTCTGTCTCCATCAAAATCATACATTTGTCGTACAACCGGTCGCAATATTATCACGTGTTCGTTGCCACAGTTGGCGCACCGGTGTATGTCGTATCGTTTAGTATATTCAGAACGGTTATGATGCGAGATGCCCTTGTGGCCCTGTGGCGGACCCGCTTTGCGACTATTCAGGTCCACATTAGGATCGTTCTTGGTGGAAGTATCGTTTTTGTTTGCGGCGTTGTCATCGGCGTTGTCATCGGCACTCTCAGAATCCAGAAGGGCTTCCTCTTTCTGGAACTTTTTTCTCTCGGCATTATACATTGACCCTGTAGATGAAGGCGCGTTTTCATTTTCATAATAGTTGAGGCGTCGCACCAAATATTCAATCTCAGATTCGTATCGGTCAATCATTGATGCCTTTTCCTCTTTCAATTGAATTACTTGAGCCCTGAGTTCCGTATTCTCTTTTTCTAAAAGATCGATTTTCTGGTATATTTTTCTCAATTCCTTTCTGAGTAGTGCAGAATCTCCCATTAAATCATCCAAATTTGATACCAGCTTTAAATCTTTCTATTCAAATCTGCCCCTTATGGGTGGACCTGAGTGTATACTTGCCAACTTGTGTATTGTATGGAAATCATGTCGCGCTACGTCGTCGCCGTCACTCATTGATGTCCGCCTCCATCCACTTGGGATTCTGCCTCCTTGTCTCGTTAATGGCCGTCTTGTTGTGGAACGCCATCATGGGTGTTTCATAGTTGTCTATGTCCAGCGCCCAGTGTAATCTATCGGTGTTGTAGTATTCAATGTAGTCGTCCAGACAACCATAGCGCCATATCTCGTCTTCAATGCTCCTGTGGAATCGTTCCAGTTTTCCGTTGGTCTGCGGGTGGTATGGTCTTGAGTTGATCAGGCTTATGTTGAGGGACAGCAGTTCGTTCTCAAACAATGTCGGCATCCAAGAACTCTTCGGCTTTTTGCGGCCTCGCGCTCCTACAAAACAAGAACCGTTGTCAGAGAGGATGGTTGCCGGTACGCCGAACCTGCCTATGGCCTGCCTCAGCGCCGTCACTGCATTCTCCGAGGTGGCCTCCTTGAAGAGAGTCGCTCCGGTGACGCACCGCGAAGCGTCATCCAGGTAGGTGATCAGGTTCATTCCTTTCATTCGAGGATCCTTCATGACATGCCAGTCAGTATGCCACATGGCATTTGAGTAGAGGCGTTCGTACCGCACCCATTTCCGCTGCCTTGACTTTGCCGGGGAGGATGTGACCATACCGTTGGACTTCAATATGTGATATACTCTAGTGTATCCTATATTATATCCGGTCTTCCGGAGCCTCTTTACTGTCAACTGCACTCCGTCTGGCCAGCGACGGTGTGTGTCCAGCACCATTTTTACCTCGGCATCAGAGGGTTTGGCTCCCTTGGGCCGTCCCGCTCGGCCCTGGATATGAACCGTCCCGGTCTTTAGATATTCGGCCCACAGCCGCTGGATGTGCCGCTGTGATACCTTCATCTCTTTTGCCACCACCATAGTACTCCTACCATTCTCCAGCTGTCTTATGATATAGCGTATGGACTTGTCCGTCAACATAGTCTTAGTCAATTCTCCTGATCTATATAGCTTGTTGTATTCCTGCGGTCTTCTCTTAGCTAAGCCTAAGCGACATGATTTCCATACAATACATTTATTGCCAACTTGTGTGGGCTGCATGCAGATGCGAGGTAGGGGTAAATACATACGTGTCTGTAAAAAGTTACATTCATATTTGTAAAATTAGTTGACAGACTAGATTGTATTCAGTTGAGGTAATAGATAGAAGTGATACCAGTATAACCATAAAGATGAATGGGTTTCCCATACAATACGCCAATGCCCTCCGACGAATATGTCTAAACGGTGTACCCACATTTGCCATAGAGACAGTAGATGTAATAGAGAATACCACCGTATTTGCCGACGAGTATCTGGCGCATCGCTTGGCATTGGTACCACTCACAACACCATCAGGGAAGTACATGTCTGATCAGCGCGACTATCAAGGGGAGGATGAGGGTTCCAACAGTACTGTCATGTTGGTACTAGACTCGGGTAAGACTGATCAAACTACAGATGTAACAACAGCACGACTCTCCTCTGAGGACCCGGAGGTGAGGCCGGTAAACGATGACATTCCAATAGCCACATTGGCCCCCATGCAAAAAGTAGTCATGGAATGTCATGCTAAATTAGGACGTGGGTCCGAACATGCAAAGTGGAACTCGGCAAACATCTCCGTATTGACCGGCACAGAAGAGGATGGGTTTGAATTAAAGGTAGAGACTACGGGATCTCGAGATCCTGCAGATATCATAATGGCTGGTATGCAAGAGTTATCGGGCAGGCTAGAAGAGTTCAAGCAAGTCATAGATTAATATGGGCACTTTAGGGACAATGACGACATGGTAAATGAGCATATTGTGCGCATGGCTCGAGATTTGAGGCGAATGTCTGTAACGCATAAGGCGCCCATCTGGAAGAGGGTCTCAGAGTTTGCACTAAAGACTGCAATCTCCAAGAGAGTCATAAATGTTAATGGTATTGAAAAGTTGACTAAAGATGGCGATGTTGTGATATTTCCAGGTAAGGTGTTGGGTACCGGAGACATAACACACAACATATCGCTGTTCTGCTTTGACATATCCAAGACTGCCGTATCAAAGGTCACAGATGCTGGTGGCCGTATATTAGATTATAAGACACTGACCAACGAAAGACCAACAGGTACCGGAGTGATTCTTCTTGGATGACAACGCAGCAGAGCCGAAAGGCACCAGCGAACACATAGTCATAGACTCTACAAATCATATAGCTGGAAGGTTGGCATCGCATGCAGCAAAGATGTTGCTAAATGGCAATCATGTAACCCTGATAAACTGTGAAAAGATAATGATCAGTGGCACCCGCTCAAATATCATAAAAGAGTATAGAGACTTTCTAGAGATATCCAGCATACTAAACCCCAAGCACGGACCATTCCACCCCCGGCGACCTGACACCATAATGAAGAGAATGATTCGCGGTATGCTTCCACGCAAAAAGCCCTCTGGCCGTGCAGCCCACAAACGATTGCGTACCTATATAGGAGCTCCCAAGGATGTAAAGTCGCTCAAAAAGATTACAATACAAAAGGCATACATAACCCGAGATGCACCAAATTATACAACAATGGCAGATTTAGGCAGGACTATAGGGTGGACTGAATGACCATCAAGACTGAAATTTACTTTGCCACACGAAAGACCGCAAGAGCTTTTGTACACATACAGAAAGGTCATGGTAGTGTTCGAATAAACAACATACCCATAGAGATTATACCGCAAGAGGTAGCGCGTGAGACCATGTTGGCGCCACTAGAGGTGGTGGGGGACGTTCGCGACAAGGTGGACATCTCAGTAAGAGTCAGAGGGGGAGGATATATGGGTCAAGCAGGAGCCGCATCCATTGCCATATCCCGAGCCTTAGTGGGTTGGACAAAGTCACGCAAGGAGCCAAAGGATCATCCTCTACAAAAACCTGTACGAGACGATCTGCGAAAAAGATTGACCGACTATGACAAGTATCTGATAAGCGGAGATGCCCGACGCAAAGAGCCCAAAAAGTTTGGTGGGCCTGGTGCACGGCGCCGAAAACAAAAGTCATACCGATGAAGGCAGTCATCATGGCAGGCGGGCAGGGCAAACGAGCCCGTCCTTTTACCGAATACTTTCCAAAGACCATGATGCCCATAAACGGCAAACCCATCATACAATACATAACAGACTATCTGGAATCCTTTGACGCCATATCAGACATCATCATAATAACAGATTTAGCCAACATGGGTGCACAGATTCATAACTACTACAAGCACAGTGACAAACCCATAACATTTGTTCAGGATGGCAGTGATGGTACGGGAGGGGACCTACGATATGTGGATGTGGAGGGCGACTTTATACTGTGGTTCTCGGATAATCTGTGTGCATTAAATATACCATCCATGGCAGAGCTGTACAAGTCAAAGTCTGCATCTGCCTGCATAGCTACACGATCTTATCGACAAGAAGAGACCGGCTTTGCCACTGTAACTGAAGAGAGTGTAATACAAGAGTTCCGAGAGAAGCCAGTGTTGCGATTGCCACACCAGGAGTGCCTGGGAATATACATGCTCGGAGATAACGTCATGCAGGCAATAAGAGAGAAGAGGGGCCATGTCAATCTGTCATATGACATACTAGAGGAACTCTCTAAAACAGACACCATAGTGTCTTATGATATAGGCAGTACGCCATGGGTGGACATAGAGTCGCCCATAATACTGGATAGACACCATGACACAATACAGACTATAATACAACAGATGGAGTCGGCGAGTCCTTCTCAAACAGAGTGATCATATCGTCATATTGAAGTGTACGTGATATGTCATCTAGGCCCTCTAAGAGTGTCACCTTGTGATGCGGATCAATTTCAAAATGGATTGTACCAGATTGATGCTGTATAGTCTGTCTTTGGAGATCTACAGTGATGCTATTCTTTTCGGATAACAGTGTCTGTGTATCAGGTATGCATATGGGAAGAACGCCGTTTTTTATGCAGTTGCTATAAAATATGTCCGCAAACGATGTGGATATTACAACATCAAAGCCAAAGTCCTGAAGCGCCCATACTGCATGTTCCCGGGATGAGCCACAACCAAAGTTATCCCCGGCTACTAAAATTTTGGAACCTTTGTATCTTGGATCGTCTAGAACAAAGTCGGAACTTCTACGATCAAAGAACAGATACTTGCCAAAACCTGTTCTGGTGACCAGCTTTAGGAACTGTTTTGGTATTATTTGGTCGGTATCTACATTGTGGTCAGGAAGCGGTGTTATGCGTGATGTGACATTATCGAATGGTTTCATTGTATCAACTCCCGTATATCGACGAATTTGCCGTGTATTGCAGCAGCTGCCGCCATGGCCGGGCTTACCAAGTGTGTACGTCCACCACTACCTTGTCTGCCCTCAAAGTTACGGTTCGAGGTACTAGCACATCGTTGGCCAGGCTCTAGAATGTCAGGGTTCATGCCTAGACACATGCTACAGCCAGAGTTACGCCATTCAAAGCCGGCATTTATGAATATGTCATGGATTCCCATCTCTTCTGCCTGCGCTTTGACCATTTGGGAGCCGGGTACCACCATGGCGCGTACGCCTTCTGCCACACGGCCACCTTGAATGATATCGGATGCTTCCACAAGATCGTGTAAACGGGCATTAGTACATGATCCTATAAAGACCCTATCCACCTTGATGTCGGTCATCGGGGTTCCAGGCTCAAGGTTCATGTATTGTAAGGCTCGACGAGCCCCCCGCTCCAGATTTATGTCGCCACCAGAGTAGTTTATGGGGTCTGGAACGGTATCGGTTATATCACATGTCATGCCGGGGTTGGTCCCCCAAGATATCTGGGGAGATACGCTATCCGTATTTATGGTAAATGATCTATCAAACTTGGCATCATTATCAGTGTATAGTGTCTCCTTCCATCTATCCACCATATGTTCAAAGTTAGGTGGTGTATGAAGGCGATTGCGCAGATAATCATACGTTGTGTCATCGGGCGCAATCATACCGGCCCGCGCTCCTCCCTCTATTGACATGTTGCATATGGTCATACGCTGCTCCATATTCATGCCACGTATGGCATCACCCATATACTCAAAGACAGAGCCGGCGCCACCGCCAGTACCCAGATGTCGTATCATGTATAGTATCAAATCCTTGGATGTAACACCACGTCTTCTTTGGCCACTCATTACAATCTTGTATGTTCGGGGTTTTACCACCCAGAGTGTCTGTGTAGCTAAGACATGCTCCACCTCGCTTGTACCAATCCCCAGAGCAAATGCACCAAAGGCTCCATGGGTTGATGTGTGTGAGTCACCACATACAATAGTACTACCCGGCAGTGTGATGCCTAGTTGAGGGCCAATAACATGCACTATGCCCTGCTGTGGACTATCCATGCCGTACAGTTTTATTCCAAACTCTTTGCAGTTTGACTCCAGAGTGTTTATCTGTACTGATGAGGTCTGATCCAGTATCGGTAGGCCGCGTCTGCCTGTAGGTATGTTATGATCTACTGTGGCCACGGTCAGGTCAGGCCGGCGCACCCGTCTAGATGCAAGTCTGAGTCCATCAAATGCCTGAGGGGATGTAACTTCGTGTATGAGGTGCCTGTCGATATATATCAAAGATGGACCAGTACTCTTTGGTATTATCTGGTGTGCATCCCAAACCTTCTCGAATAGTGTACGTGCCATACTATTTTGGGACATACCCAAACAAGCCTCCAGCATCTATTATATCTCGTATAATATCTGGAAATGGTTTTATTGAATATGTCTTTTTGGTGGTATTATTCATTATTTTGTTTGATGTTATGTCGACTTGTATATCATCACCATCAGATATCTCATTGTATGTATGTTGATCAATCTCTACAGGTAGGAGAAATGCCCCATCCACTGAGTTTCTATAAAATATGCGCGCAAAAGATAGTGCCAAGACTGCTTTTATGCCGGATTCAGATAGTGCAATGGGCGCGTGTTCTCGCGATGAGCCGCAGCCAAAATTCCTACCTGCAACTATATACGTCCCCCTTTTAGAGTGAAAGGACTCGTCTAGTCCCTCCATTGCATGTGTGGCCAGCTCCGCATAGTCGTGTATCTTTAGGTATTGTCCAGGGATTATAACATCGGTGTCTATATTGTCTTGATCATACTTTACTACTTTGCCACTCAATCCAAATCCTCCGGATGAGTTATACGGCCAGTCACTGCCGAGGCTGCGGCCACTGCAGGTGAGGCCAGATACGTCCGTGACGTTACATGACCCATCCTGCCAGGGAAGTTACGATTTGTAGTACTTATGCACACCTCTTTATCCGCCAGTACACCCATGTGAGCTCCACAACATGCACCGCATGTGGGGGGGCCAACCATGGCGCCAGACTCCATCAGTGTAGATACAAGACCGCCCTCTACAGCACGTCTATATATCGATATTGTAGCAGGTAACACTTCGGTGCGAATCTTTACCTTTCGACCTTTGAGTATGCGGGTGGCGGCCACCAGATCTTCGTATTTGGCACCTGTGCAAGACCCAATGTATGCTTTGTCCAAATCTTCTGTAGGCGCCTCGGATACAGGAGTTACATTTTCAGGAGAGTAAGGTTCTGCAACCACAGGTACAAGAGACTCTGCATCATACTCATATACATCTGAGTACTCTGCATCATCATCTTGATATATTGGAGATATTGATGAGGCTCCTCTCTCGGTCAAGTATTGTATCGTCTTGTTGTCTGCTGAGACGATGCCGTTTTTTGCTCCGGCTTCGGTGGTCATGTTGCACAGTGTCAATCTATCCTCAACAGACATGTTAGATACTGTATCTCCAGCAAACTGCATTGTACGATATGCGCCACCATCAGTACCAATATCGCCTATAATGCGCAGTATCACATCCTTGGCGCTCACACTCTTTGGTAGGATACCACTTATCTTGAACAGTATGGTCTCGGGTACGCGGAACCATATACGGCCATGTAACAGTACATATGCCATGTCTGTATGACCCAATCCGCAGGCAAAGGCTCCCAACGCGCCGGTGGTGTTTGTGTGGGAGTCGCCACCAACATATACCTCTCCTGGAAGTACCAGTGCTTCCTCATGAGACAGAGAGTGGCATATACCATACTGACCCATGCCATACTTGTAGTGACGTTGTATTCCATATGATTTTGTGAACTTTGATAATTTCACTATATTTTGCGCAGATATCTTCTCTGCAGATGGAACAAAGTGGTCTTCAGCCACCCAGACTTTTGAGGGGTTCCAGAGTTTGTCTGTATTTATTCCCCGTTTTTTTAGCTTTTCAAACACCTTGATAACGCCAGGGCCAGAGACATCATGCAGCATGGCCTTGTCCACATCGGCAAATATCACATCACCGGGTGATACACTATCCCGCTTTGATGCCCGGGCCAGTATCTTCTCTACAAGATTCAACAATTTGTTAGTATAATGGAGGATTTTAAAACTTTGGCATCATCATGGGTATACACTCAGGTCCACCCATAAGGGGCAGATTTGAATAGAAAGATTTAAAGCTGGTATCAAATTTGGATGATTTAATGGGAGATTCTGCACTACTCAGAAAGGAATTAAGAAAAATATACCAGAAAATCGATCTTTTAGAAAAAGAGAATACGGAACTCAGGGCTCAAGTAATTCAATTGAAAGAGGAAAAGGCATCAATGATTGACCGATACGAATCTGAGATTGAATATTTGGTGCGACGCCTCAACTATTATGAAAATGAAAACGCGCCTTCATCTACAGGGTCAATGTATAATGCCGAGAGAAAAAAGTTCCAGAAAGAGGAAGCCCTTCTGGATTCTGAGAGTGCCGATGACAACGCCGATGACAACGCCGCAAACAAAAACGATACTTCCACCAAGAACGATCCTAATGTGGACCTGAATAGTCGCAAAGCGGGTCCGCCACAGGGCCACAAGGGCATCTCGCATCATAACCGTTCTGAATATACTAAACGATACGACATACACCGGTGCGCCAACTGTGGCAACGAACACGTGATAATATTGCGACCGGTTGTACGACAAATGTATGATTTTGATGGAGACAGAATAAGTATAGTGGCTGGTACGATTGTAGTGGGACGGTGTAAATGCGACAGATGCGGACACGTTACAGAAGCCGACAGTCCCCTTATTGCCGGTACGGCACTCGGTCCCAAGGCTCGCGGTTTTGTAGTGGAATACTTTGGTACACGTGCAACTGATGAGACAATGTCTGTCTATTTTAGAGACATGTATGATTTTGAGATATCACCAAATACCATATGGAACGCGCGCAAAGCCATTGCAACACTGACACTGGAAAAAACATACCAAAACATACTGAAATACATCATATTGGCATTGTACGTCCATTTAGACGAGACAGTACTAAAGATATACGGTAAGAGGGGGTATGCCTGGATGGCATCAATACCTGATGCCACATATGTACTGGTGGCCGCAAGTAGGGCCGGTGCAATACCCGAAATACACTTTAGCGCACTTTTGGATAAACCCGTAATAGTGGACGGATACGCAGGATACAACAGTTTCCGCATTGTTCAGCGGTGCTGGGTGCACATACTACGTATGGCCGAGAAAGCCGCCATAAAAGCAAAGAGGGGAAGCGTTCCGTACATACAGTACCGGCGGCTCCTGTGCATGTATAGACGCATCAAATACATGGATACGGCCCCTCCCGAATACTGCCTGTCTCTGCAACGACAGCTGTGCAGTATCGCAGATGGATACGGGGGCCATCCAATGGCCGCCACCATACACAACGCGTCACCGAACCTGTTTACGTTCCTGCGGTACAAAGGAATGCTTCCTAACAATAACCCCGTTGAGTTGGATATACGTGACACCATAGTGTTGCAGCGCAACGTGCGCCACAAATTAATGACTAGCACGGGCATGCACGTATTTTCAATTTTGGTGAGCTATACGCGCACCTGCCAGAAGCGCGGCATTGTACCATGGAAAGGCATAGTGGAATTGTCCAAGAATCCAGACTGGAACATATTTGAAGAATCCGCCGCTATGTCAGGTAATGTAACGATAGCCGCCTAGTACAAGACTGTTTCAGATGTGTGGATAACTGGCATACCTGTGGGTACAGAAAGGGATGGACCTGAGTGTATACCATCATGGTAACGCTAAAAATTCCCTTGTGGCGTTATAATATATGAAGATGAATTTATTCCCCGTACGTGTAAAGAGACAGAGTGACAGATTTGATTTGTACAGATGTCTCAAAGATGGATTATACAAAAATCATCTAAAGATACTACCTGGTGATGTCGTCATAGTGTCTACAAAATTTGCTGCAATATCCGAAGGCCGGGTCATACAAACCAATACCATACACGTTTCAGACTATGCGCAACATATCTCCAACAGATATAGAATAAAATCAAAGACAGCAGAGGTCATACTACGAGAGTCTGATTATACATTAGGCGGCATGAACGGGTTTGTTTTAGCTTTCACAAATGGCATGATGGCCCCAAATGCAGGAGTTGATGCATCCAATGCCGGGCACGATAGTTTGATAATGTATCCTGCATCTCCGCATAAGACTGCCGAGACTCTTCGCCGCCGCATATTTTTAGATACAGGCATTCTTGTAGGGGTCATACTAGCAGACAGTCGCCTAATGCCAGGTCGTGTAGGAACTGTTGGTGTAGCCGTAGCGTGTGCGGGACTCTCGCCAGTTATAGACATGCGCGGTCGCTCAGACTTGGACGGAAAGCCGCTCAAGGTAACATTTCAGGCTGTAGCAGATAGTATGGCATCGGCAGGCAATTACATCATGGGGGAAGGATCCCAATCAACACCCTATGTTGTCGTACGCGGTTCTAATATTGTGACCGGCGGATATACTATGCCGGATGATTCAATGTACGTAGACCCCACACAATGCATATACCGGCGCAGTCTTAGTAAATTATAGTCAGCCCAACATCTTGCCTGCAAGGTTCTCTTCACGCGGTATCCATTTTATCTCAACTGAAGGATATTCTTTAATTAAGAGCCATATTTTACGGGCCAGGTCTCGAAGTGTATCTTTTTTTATAGAATATTCATGATTTATCTGCAAGACTACAGTCTGCGCATCGCTATACAACACAAGTGGTTTTTGTGTATGTGCATACTTTTCCAGTGCAGATAAAATTGCAGTGTATTCAGCCTCCATGTTTGTCAGGTCCGACTTCTTGATAAAATCCGATTCGCCCGTATTTGGCGCATAGTAACCATACCCGCTAGAGTTACCTCCCCGACCATCCACATATACAACGATGGCGTCATCAGACAACAGTGTGTATTATCATGTAATGGTATTTTTAATGTTGTTCTGTCTTCATCTCATCGGGTGTGCCCGCTAGTATAAAGCCCCGGGAGGCCCTGCACCAGCAGCACAATTGGATACAGCCAGACGATAATCCAGAGATGGTGCGTCCCCCATCATATACTCGGGTTTTACTGCCCGGAGAGCATCTCCCAGCAGCCTCTTGAACGAGGATGTTATCATTTCCGCCTGCGCTTTCAATTATTGGTAGTTGTTGTCGTATGTCAACATATTACCTTTCTGACAGCCTCATTTTTAGGCAGGCGTATAAGAAGATTCTATCCGCCCGATTTGACAGGTAGATCCATCACCACAGTTTTTGATATCTTCGAAAAAACAAAAAACTATTGTTGTATTGTTTAGCCGTCGTTAGCAGGATTTAATGGGTCCAAGTGTTCGTCTTCTAGCGATTCTAAGAATTCGACCATCTCTTCTCCACACAGTTGTTCGCTGAGCTCTCCTTGTCCATCTGAGCATGCTTCGATAGTTTGCTGAATCCATCCCGCATAAACATTTGGAACTGTAAGGAGACCTTGTCCTCCCATTCCGGCGTGATCGTATACTCGGTCATCCATGTCGGTATCAAACTGCTCTGTGAGAACAATCTTCCCAATAACCCTTGCGTCAAGGGCGCTACCGTTTCCATTAGGGTCAGGATCGACGACAATCAGAGCATTGGAGAATTTACTGGACACGTATGCCAAGTATCCTCCGTCCTTCTTTGCGCCCCACTGAACACCATGGCATCCGGGATCACATGGAAGAGTGGCAACAATTTCATCCGTACGAGTATCAACGACGGTGATCTTTGTGCCAAGTGTGTGTGCAGTAACCATCCATTTATCATCCGGACTAACCGGCGTCTGGATTGGAAGTCCAACTATGCCACCAGTTTCGGCAATTATGTCTATTTGTTTTGTGATAGTGTTTGTACTAAGATCAATTACCGATAGAGTGTTTCCTAGGAAGTCAGCGGTATAGAACTTTGAGACATCGCCCATAGTGGAATGCAGTAAGATCCAATATTTTTCGATCTTATTAGCTTAGAAGTAATATTCAAAATCCGGCACTTAGGCGACCTTAACCTGCATGATACCACATATGGTAGGCTCTAGAGATACACTCACACCCAAACCAGGGGCAGAATTATAAATGTTGTATATCAGATAGAATACATATTACATGTCATGTATGGTCAGGCGGCTACTGCCAAACCGGGCGTCTCTGATGTCATGTCCCATATATTACAGGATGTTTTGGTGGGTTGCCGGACACCATCAGGCAGCATGTAATCCATGAGTTTTGGAGGAGCCAACTCGCTATTATTCACAATGCCAGTTATTGTCGCCTTTAGGTCGTCTATCGAGTCAAAGTAGTTGCCTGCCAAGGCGCGCTTGAGATCACGCCACAGCATCTCTATGGGGTTCAGTTGAGGAGTATACTTGGGAAGGAAGATGCGCACCATACCACCATTGGAATCTCTCTCGTACTCGTTCATCGTTTGCGACTTGTGAGACGAGACATTATCCAAAACGACTGCCACATTCCTCACGCCCTCCCTGACCTTGTTCATGAATATCTTGAGGGTCTCTGAGTCGGTCGAATTTACAATGGCGATATGGAACCAACCGTCCCCTAACACGCCCATAAGCCGTACAGACTTTTTTGACCAGCTCATGGGAATGGTCTCATGACCGCCAACTGGCAGCCAGCCATAGCCGTTCCACCCGCCCACCATACATGATGCCTCATCCAGGGCCATTATGACATATCCGAGAATCGCCATTGTTCTAAGACGTTCTCCAGTAGTCTCCTTGAACTCTTTTTGTTCCTCCTCTGAAGCGCTCTTGTGTGGAGCTGGCCTTGACTTGCGGAATGAGTAATCTACATCATGCATCGTACGACGTATGGTGTCGAGACTACACTTCACACCTAATTTTTCGTATATCACACCTTTCATCATCTTGGCCTGCCATCGTTTCCTCTTAAATCCAAACTGTACGGGCGATTTGGACAGCCACCCTTGTATCGTATTCATCATGGCATCACTCAACAATCGAGCTCGGCCAGGAGGCTTGCGGTCATCCAAATCGTTCAAACCTCTATCTCTTCCCCTTACTAACCAGCCGCGTATCGTACCCGGCCGCCTATATAGCTCCTTTGCTATCGTGTCGATGGTCTTGGATTCCTTTCTCTTGATGCATGCCAACAACACGGTCTTCTCCTTACCCTCTTGGAGGTTCGCCATACGCTCTTCCATCTCTTTAATGGTATAATCTGGCATGAACTTGTCACCTTTTTGGATACGTTCTTCCCCCTTTGCCGTGGGTCGTGGGCCATCTTTTGATTTGTCATGGTTAAATACTGTATCCGTGTTATTCTTTTGTGCCGACCTTTTGGGGTTGAACATACCATTAGGTGGCACACTCTTCTTTAAATACTACTTAGTTGATCTAAATTAACTTTGTTGTACAACAAATTTCACCCGCATCCCAACGGAGCGTCGTAACGGCACGATACAATACTGTGAACTGGACCCATATCGATCTTTTTATAACCAATACGGTGCCATCGGCCACTGGAAAAATATTGAGGATCATTGCTGAGTACTACCCATCATGCCGGTTGCAATCGGCGTAATCAGCAGGGTGGAACCATCCGCATGTGCGGCACTGGTCACGGTACCTTCTTCAAGATCTATGATGGATGCTTTAAGTCCTATAAAGTCTGGAGTTACGATTTTTGAACCGTCACTGGATATCCAATGACCGTGTGGGTGAGAACGTGGACCGGTAGAAATCTGTTGAATGATATCAAAGGTGTTGGGATCTACAACTGTAATTTGTTCCTCACCGTTCATGGCAAGGTAAATGTTTCCTTCACCGCTTCCCGCAGGAGCAGTCATGACGTGTGATGGAGATTCGCCAACAAACATGTCCTTTATTACGTTTCCAGATTCTCGTTCGAATGCAACCATCCGTTTGTCAAACCATTGGGTCTGGTAGATAACTTCGTTTTTGGCATCGGCCCAGAGATTATGGGGGTTGTTCATGCCCAAACTAGTGGCCAATCTTTGTGGATCGTTCGTCCCAAGTTCGGGTAAGGAAAGCTTGCGCTCAATGCTCCAATCATCCGCGTTAATCACGGTTATGGTGCCTGGCTTGTCCGCGTGTGTGCCCAGCAGGTTCTTGCCCACTGTGGCCTCAAACTGCGTATTCACCCAGACCTCACCGATCCCGCTGACTTGCGGGACATCTGCGCTGATGGACATAGAGCTGTCCAAGCCTAGAGGCAGGATGGTTGATGCGACTGTTCCGGTATCAGGGTTGGACGGAGCCGTCAATCCCGCAATGGTACCCACGGCATCACCATCGACCAAGAATATCCATACATCGTTGTTGTTTGTAGTCAATGGTGCTGGTGGAAGGTTCACATTCCATGTGTCTTGGGTGTAATCCTTCCAGTTGGACGGATCGGTGATTGCGTAGAATGTCTTGACCAAGGACGTGACCAGTCCGATCAGCGGATCGTCTGGACTTATGGACACCGTTGTCGGGAAGGACGTGCCGGTGCGGGTGAGAATGGTCAGGTTGTCAGAGAGGTCCAACAATGGAATTGTTGTACCGCCGGAGTCCTTGTTGACATTACCCAGATGGATGTTTGTTTCGGGGTCGTCAACTATGACTGCGCTGAGCATATACGGGTGTATCTTGCAGACAAACACGTACAGTCCAGGCTCGTCAAGCGTGGCTGCGAATCCGTCATCATCAGTGATGAATGTGGAGCCCCGGATACCAGTCTGGGTGTCAAAGAGTCCTATGCCGGCTTGCGTCAATACACCGTTGCCGCCGATCGGCCCATCCGAGGCGGCAGCGGTCGGATATATTAGCGCCGTGATGGTGTGTTTTGTTTGTGAGTCTTTCATGCCAAACAGTACGGTTTGACCCGTCTCGATAACTGCCAAGGAGCGGCCCTCAGAATCCGCGAATCCAGGAGACAATACGCCTAGATAATCCAGCGGAAATCCTGTACCCTCCTCAGGGTCAGCGTTTAGTGATGGAATTACCGTTTCCTCACCTGCCTCATCAGAGATGGTCAGGGTGGAAGCGGCCAAGGCATCGTCAAGTACGTCGGTGAACCCGGAATCCAAGGTTTTCATCCAAATTCCTGGCTCGTCGCTCAGTGTAAAGACGGCGCCTATATCCGGCAGTGTGTCGCTACCGTCGATTACCATCATCATTCCGTTCATACCAGCTTCCATGTGTTCAAACACATGGCAGTGATACATCCAACCTTCCGTACCTGTGTGCTCATTTCCGTTATCGCTCGCTTCAATAACGAACGTGTGGCGTTGCAATGGAGATATCTCCTTTACGTCGATGATGTCGGCTGCGCCTCCGGTAGCTTCAACCCAGCGGTGGCCGTGAAGGTGGAATGCATGTGTTTCATCACCTATGCCAAGTACATGGTACCTGACTTTGGCGCCGTCGGTTGCGTAGAGCGGAGGATTGGTCCACAACGGGGTCTGCTTGATGTCGTCGGTGGTTATGGTACCATCGTTGTTTACGTCATTATCTACCTCCATACCATAAAAGACACTTGTACCCAAAACTTTGGAGGAAACCATCCAAAGGATGAATTCCTTTTCGATGTCTTCAACGGGTATTGAGTCTATCGTTCCAGTCTCGCCATTGACAAAACCAGAAACCGTCCCGCTTGCGGGGTTTACAATGACAGTCCCGAACAGTCCTAAGTCTTCGGAGCCGATTTCATTCTTGCTGAATGTGTGATCGTGGTAGGGCCATGTTCCGGCAGTTCCAACGCCGACATCCCATTCGTAAGTCACCGAATCGCCACAGCTTGCGGCGGATTCGGCGGTGGTTCCAGTCATGTGCATGCGCTGGTAGCTTGCATCATCTTCGATCGAATAATGCACGCCGTGAACGTGAATTCCAAGATAAGAATTCTCGTTCGGTCCATTACTCCCTATGAGATAATCATCCTTACAGGCCAAATTTGTTAGGTGCAGCGTAACCTCATCGCCCTCGGTAAAGATCAGAGTCGGACCGGGAATTGATGGTTTAGTACTAAACCTGTCGATCACAGATGTGCCATCCATGTCATATGCGGCAAGTTTGTATGCGTACATCCCATCGGGCATTTTTACTGCCTCTATCCATATTTCATGAGAAACAGAGGGCAGGGTGGAAGGTCCAAGAAACGCGCCGCGTCCTTATATCATCCCGCCGGCCATTGCCAGCCATGGAACCGGACGACCTGTCGAAAGGCATGCGAATTATGAAACGTTGTAGATTAATCAGAAATTATTTATTATCAAACATATACCGAGAAATTATGGAGCATTTTGTATGTCCGTACTGTGGATCAACTTTTAAAACTGCCGAGTTATTATCAAAACATATAGACAGGGTACACCTTGGCTCCGGTTTACTTGAGGGAGATGTGAGAAAGTATTGATGGATTTAGCAAATGCAGCATTGGATCTCAAAGAGATATACCGTTCTGGTTGGATAAAAGCAGGTGTGGAAGAGGGTGAGACTGTAGCTGATCATAGTTATAGTGCAAGTGTCATTGCAATGGCATTGTCGGACATGGAAGGTTTAGATACGGAGCGCGTAGTCAAGATGTCCCTACTGCACGATATCGCCGAAGGCATAGTCGGAGATATTACCCCGGATCAGATGCCTCGGAACGAAAAGAAGAAGCACACCCAAAAGGCCATGGATGACATACTAGAAAGACTTCCAAAAAAGCTACATAACCAATACAAGGATATATGGAGTGAGTATGTAGAAGCCAAGACTCCCGAGTCAATTCTAGTGCATGATGCAGATAAGATAGACATGCTTATGGAATCCAAACGATACAAGGATGCCAATCCTGATGTGTTAAACGATATCAGACAGTACGCCAAGAATGAAATCTCTTCAAAACGAGCAGATATAATATCAGATATGTGATTTTCATTCGATGTCATTTATGTCCAATCTTGTATAATCTATAGTCAAAGAACGTCACTCTAACTGGGCGGGTTAACGGTCCTAATCGTAGATATGTACTCACAGCAAAAGTGTCAGGATTACCAACGTAGGGTTATGGCGGTGTATTGGTGTCGGGGGTGGTTTTTAGCTGTTCGCGCAACTCTTGATTCTCCTTTTGTAGTTTGTCCCTTTCGGCAATTACAGAGTTTAAAAGTCTACGTCCGCTACTCAGTGGATGGCCCGGAGGAACTGTTGCAGATCCAGTAGTGAGGGCATTGGCTCGCTCTAGAAAGGCTGCCCGAAACGTCTCAAAGTCAGCAGAAAGTATGTCATCACCTAGGCGATAAAACGTATCATTATTGATACCAATCCTCTTCAGTGCTGCGGGTGGAAGACGTGGAAATTGAAAGGCCATGTTGTACATGTCAGGATTATGACCACATAGTGTCTTTAGCATATCGTTTGGAGTGTCCATACATAGTGAGTTTTACAAGACATATTTGATGTTTTGTATGATTATTGGTGAGATGATAGTCGTATGGGTTCTACATACATTTATGATACATCACATCAGCATATAGCAAACATACTTATCATTGATAAGCAAGGTTACATTATGTCAGAAAGACAGAGCACTAATGTAGACAAACAAGCAAAGATATGCAAGGGTATACTGAATATTTCAAGTAGTATACGATATGTGGGCGCAATAAACAAGTACGGGCGTACAGTTACCGGGTTTATACGGTCAGGGACTCAGCCCATGTTGGGTCGCGAACAGGCAAAAAACGAATTCTTTGTCTTATCCACGATTCTGAATATAAGTCGAGATTCTGAAGATCATATCGGAAGAATGGAACATATGCTAGTGGTTCATAAAAAGGTAAAGATGGTCCTCATACCCTCCGAAAACATAGCATATATTGTAACCATAAGTGGCAAGGATGATGATTACATGAATATCATAGAGTCTGTCAAAAAAGTCATTGCAGAATAATAAAGACACTAAAAGGTTGATAATAGTTTAGACAGGGGTGAAACCGTGATAACCGCCAGTCTGTTGTTCTTTATCCTTAAAGTTTGGTTCAAAGAGAGATATCAGATAATCGTCGGGGTCATATACTATAGCATTCTTTCCAGCTTCGCGCTCTACAATGTCGCGATACACTCGAACTCCCTTCTCTTGTAGTTCTTCCAATGCAGATTTTACATCACCAACTACAAATCCAATTGTAATGCCATTGTCGATGGAACCACCTAGATGTTCAGCAGTCAGTGATGCAGGATGCAAACTAAGCAATCCTCCACTCACTCCCAAGTCAATCCATGTGCGCCTCTGCATCTTTATTGGCAAGCCAATTATTTCATGATAAAAGTGCAATGAACGATCTAGATCTTTGACTGCGAGTATAACGTTGGCAACACGTTTTATCTTCACATCGTTATTCAGAGCCATCACTGTTAAATGTGTTTGTTTGGGTGCAGCTAATCGAAAAGTAGCCCACAAACACTCGTAACTAGAGCCAAAAATGTGCCACTATTCTACACAACCCACTGCACAGCAAGGATAACTCATCTTACAGTCTACTTTTTGGCAAGCGAAATAAAATGTGTAACGTTCACAGTATACCATACAACACGGTGGTGTTGGCATTTTGATCAAAAGTTATCCTCTTGTGTCTAGATTATTATTATAGATTGATTATAGCACATTGACATGAATGTAGAATATACTGAATTTGATAGTCTAAAAGATGTCTTCATGCTGTTATCTTCGGCAGCAGCACCGATGAAGAATACGCTACCAATAAACTCGTATAAAGGGTACCTGATGTCATTTATACCACTGTCACAGAATACCGACAGCTTTCTGATGGTATACGCTAAAGGGTCACTTGAACCAGGAATCTATGAGTTTGACATCTCAACAGGCGAACATCACATCGTAGAATCAGTCGAGCGTGCTGACAAGATGTACTTTGTCGTTCTGACACCAAAACGCAACACGATTGCAGACAAGGCACTGGACAACCTTTAGAGTTTCTTTGTTTGCATGCGGGGAGCAGAGACAGAACGACTCTTTGAGTATTTTTCGATTATTTCATCGGGGGTACGGCCATTAAACAAATCTTTACAGAGGCCCCGAAGATATCTCATGATGGCCCACGTTCCAGCCTTGATTATACCATACATAAACACTTTCATGGGCGGGCCATATGTCTTGTTGCGCAGTATTATTGGAATAATATCGTTGATTACCCGTAGATTATTCTCCCAGCATCTCCAGAATAGTGTAAACTGGGCCTCGTTCAAGTTACCAAAATGCATAGAGTTCTTTTCACTAAAGTCTTGATATAGTAATGGTGCCACCAGTCCCCTAAAGTCCATCGTCCGGAAGTCATCCATCATGTCTATCGTATACTGTATATCTTCAGGGGTCTCATCCGGCCATCCAATTATTATGGTGGCTGCCGGGAACCAGTGATTCTTGTTAAGTATGGCAGCACCTTCCCTAACCACACTACCCCATTCTTCATATGAGAACGGTCTGGTTTTGACACCCAAGTGCTTTCTTACCATCTTGGGAGACACAGTCTCTATACCAAGGTTTGTGGCAAGCCATCTTCCAGACTCATGTTGACGGTTGATGTTCGCTATCTGATACATCAGGTCCGGATCTGCGGCCACTGCCGAGAATGTCATATGTGTCGTTCCCACAAAATTAGCCCCCAAATTCTTCATACTACTCCACAACTCGGTGATGGCATCTTTGTTGGGTATAAAGTCACGATTATCACACCCGTATAGGAGCATCTCATCTGAATGTAGCCATATGGAGTCAAAGCCATAATCCAGATTGATCTTTGCTTCTGTCTGGAGTCTGTCTATGGGAAGGTCTTTTTTGGAGCGTTTATTGACATCACAAAAGTCGCATCCTCGCCCACAACCCCGCATGGCCTCAATTAGTGAGTTGACAGTAGGTCCCTGTATTCGGGGTATATTCTGTATGTTTTTGACAAAGCAGTGCATCAGTTCGGGGGCATCACCCGCCTCCAAATCATGAAATAGATCTAAAGCCAGCTCATCTGCTTCGCCCACCACTACGGTGTCTACGCCATGTATTCTCATACGGTCAGTCTTTGCCAACTCCCAAGCTCCATTCCCACCCACTACTACGTGAAAGTTATGCTTCTTCTTTAGTTGAATTATCGAGGCACACATCTTTTTGAATTTCATTGCCACATATGACAACTTTTCTGGTGACATGGTGGTGGTAACCGGTGCCATTCCCAGAGGGTCCATAACATTGATTCCTACCACTTTGGTGTCGGGACCTATGACCTTGTCCAGGTGATCTGGGTTGGCCACAAACACCTCGTCTCGACCATACCCCTGAAGTAGTGCGCTCTCCACCCGCCTCAATCCCACCTGCGCAACCTTGGCCTCGCCGGTCTGTGGGTCAGTCTCTACGGCAGGGCAGAATACTTTATCGAATACCCATTCAGGTAAAACTTCATACGGGCCACAAGCGATAAAACCGTATAAAAAGTTCCCGCGGTAGTTAGTCATCAGACTACGGTCGGCCGTGAGAACTATTCGCTTTCCAGCCATAACAGATGCTATTGAATCAAAGTATATATCAGTAACGTTATTTTTTGTTGTTTGTACATTATAGTTCTGTCGTTATACAGCATACAGACTAGTGCAAATAAAATACAATTCAGTGATGTAAGTCTAAAAGGTACGGTCAGTCGTCATTCCATGGTATTTGTATCTGACAAATTCCATAGGCTTTAATTGTCACTTATGCTGTATCGATGTGATGATGGCCACGCGTATGGACGGATTGGTAGTAGCCAATGAAGTAAAAAGAGAGGTGATATCCGACGTTAATGACCTAAAGGCAAGAGGCATAACTCCCTGCCTGGCTACAATCTTAGTGGGCGATGATCCCGCATCTGCAGTATACGTGCGCAATAAGCACATGGCTTGTGCTCAATGTGGCATACAGACAAAAGACCACAAAATTTCAGCAGGGGTGACACAAAAACAACTCGAAGATATAATAAAAGATGTCAACAACGATGATAAAATACATGGAATATTAGTGCAGATGCCACTGCCAGATCACATAAACACCAATGATATAATATCAAAGATATCCTCAAAAAAAGATGTGGATGGTCTAACGCCACACAGTGCAGGATTGTTAGCCGCAGGTCGTGCCAGACTGGTGGCGTGCACACCCATTGGAATAATGCGCATGTTAGATCATTACAATATCAACATAGAGGGAAAACATGTGGTTATAATAAATCGAAGTGTCTTAGTGGGCAAACCATTATACCATCTGTTTTTGCAAAATAATGCCACAGTTACCACCTGTCACTCTAAAACCCAAAATATTAAAAAAATTTGTAGTTTGGCAGATATCATAATAACTGGAGTTGGAAATCTGGATAAGTTTATGCTGACTGCCGACATGATAAAGGACAACGCTGTGGTTATAGATGTGGCCATTAATCGTATAGACGGCAAGCTGACTGGCGATGCGGATTACAACGATATAATACAGAAGGCATCCCATGTCACTCCGGTTCCCGGCGGCGTGGGTCCAATGACCGTCGCCATGCTACTAAAAAATACTGTGGTGGCAGCAAAGTATGCGTGATCCCAGCAGGGAATCCTTGCGTCAAGTGTTACTAAAACGACGAGATTCAACCTCACATGAGATGCTAAAGATTGTTAGTGAGAGTATACGAAATATACTAAGAGGTAGTTCTCTGTTTGATGATATCACCAATGTTGGTGTGTATCATGCCATAGGTAGTGAGGTAATGACTAGTGGCATAATTCAAGATCTTCTTGGTTCTGGGCGCAATGTGTTCTTGCCAGCAATACAAAATAATGTAATTGTATTCAAAAATGTACATGGAATAAAGGACCTAATACCTGGAATATTTGGCATAATGGAGCCTAGAGAGACATGTATGACAGGAAGACCAAATATTTTGTTGGTTCCGGCAGTTGGTGCAACACTCTCGGGTATAAGGCTAGGCTACGGTCATGGGTATTATGACAGATATATTCAAAAGAACTGTCCGGTCACCATATGTGTGACGATGAACAAGCAGGTTGTAAAAAAGATACCATCAAACCCAAGTGATGCACCCATGGATTGGATAGTAACTGAGAGTCAGTTACATAGGGTTTAGTGGCATAGTTTTTCTACAGAAACAGAATATAACGGATGTTTTACTCTTTTGAAGTGACATAGATGACACGGCTGTGCGCAAGACATTATGTCGCCAGGTTTTTAAAATAATTCTCAGTGATTCCACATGGCAAGACCAGATATACCCTAAAATGCTCCAAACTATATCTAAAAAATAATTAGAGTTAGTATACTGTAGAGTATCCAGAGACAAAATATACCAGAGCTTGGCCGTAAACGGGCGGTTAATTTTTGATGAATTGTAATTCGTAGTTCTTGAGTATTATGTCTCTTGTATTAGTTGATTGTACAGTTCCCAGGCGGCATCTGCATCATTATCTTTATGGATTATACTTTGTACGGCTCGAATCATGGGTACAGGATTGTCCGATTGCCATATGTTTCGGCCCATGTCTACACCTACAGCACCAGCCTGAATGGCATTATACGTAAGTTCCATGGCATCTTTTTCAGGGATCTTTTTGCCTCCGGCTATTATTATCGGGACGGGACAAGAGTCCACAACCTCCTCAAAGTTCTCACAATAGTATGTCTTTACTATGTTAGCACCCTGCTCGGCAGCCATCCTGCATGCCAATGACAGATATCGCGCATCCTTACCCATATCCTTGCCCACGGCAGTTACTGCTAGTACCGGCATGCCATACTCCAAGGATATGTTGACTAGTCGTCCTAGATTTACTATGGTCTGATACTCATACTTTGAACCCACAAATATGGACATTGCCATTGCAGATACGTTAAGACGTATGGCATCTTTGATATCTACTGTAATATCCTCTTGGGACAGATCTTCGCCTATTATACTAGAACCGCCCGAGACACGAAGAACCATGGGCGTGTTCGTAGTTGGAGAGACCGACGTTCGTAGTATTCCCCGGGTCAACATCAGAGAGTCACAATATTCCAGTAATGGGGCAATTGTTTTTTGAGCATCCTCTAGCCTCGCGGTGGGTCCTAAAAAGTATCCATGGTCTACAGCCAACATAAGGGCGCGGTTTTTAGGTTGTCGTATTATGCGTGAAAGCCTGTTCTGTAATCCCCAATCCATATCTTTGACATTTGAGTTACTTTTCTTAAATCTTTGTGCATGCATATCATATCGTGTGTGGTAACCTTTACTGTCATCTTGTGTATTGTGTATAGTGTACTATACACATTCAACAGAATATTTACTAACATATACAGAACGTAGAAGAATGATTCTCCTAGATGAGTCAATGCAGGTTAAAACCAACTGGCAATGCGTGCCCGGGTCAGGCCGGCTGCCAAATGTGCTAGATGTGTCCGCATGTTGAAGGATACGTCGAATTGTCAGGGGACGATGGCTCCCTGCCCGGTCAGGAAGATCACCTGCAGTACACTGCCGCCCAGGTTTGACACCAAGGCGTAGGTCACGCCATCTGTCGAGAAGGTCTCTATGTCGACTGGGTTGTCCATGGCCTCGAAGCCGTCCTGGCCTCCCACGATGGTGGTCACTGGCAGCGGGTCGCCGGGGTCGGTGATGTCGATCATCTGGATGCTGCCCCCCGAACCGAACCCGTAGTCGACCACCAGCGCGTAGGCACGGCCATCCGAGGTGAACACATCTACATCGATGGGCGCCCTGAGCGTGTCAAAGCCGTCCTGGCCTCCCACGATGGTGGCAAGTGGTACGGGGTTCTGGAGCCTTGTGATGTCGATTATCTGTAGTGTTCCGGCCGGATCAAAGTGGCTGGAGCCGGACACCAGCGCGTACGTGCGGCCGTGCTCGGAGAATATCTCCATGTCGATGGGGTCGGTAAAGACGGGAATGAACCTGAACGAGTCTATCTCCACGGGATCCAGGATCTGGGGAGCCTGCACGTCGGTGATGTTGATGACCTGGATCTCTTGGCTGTACATAGGGGGCGTCATGGCGTAGGTCTGGTCGGACTCGGTAAATACCCCCAGGCCGCCCGGTCCCCCGGGGCCGAAGTAGAACCTATCGGAGGTCCGCGCCCCGGAGATGGTCAAGGGGTCGGCCGGATCGGTGACGTTGATTATCTGGATCGTGTTCTCCGACACCATCAGGGCATAGGTTTTATTGGATGCGTCGAATATATTGATGCTGCCGGATCCGTCCCATATACCGGTTACCGGCATTGGTTCGGCTGGGTCGGTGATGTTGATTATCTGGATCGTGCCATAGTGGCCGTCGGCCACCAAGGCGTACATCTTCCCGGATACTACCATCGTCTCTATGTCAGCTGGGGAGTCCAGGCCGGTGAACCCGTCCTGACCGTCTACGATGGTGACCAGCCTCTCGGGGGAGCTGGGGTCGGTGATGTTGATTACCTGGAGGGCATCATCCCCGGAGCCGGGCAACAGGGCGTAGGTGCGGCCCGATAAGGTAAACATCTCCATCTCTGCGAGACCGTCGCCCACATGCGGCTGGATGAGCAGTCCGCCCCGGATGGAGGACAGCATCTCGGGGGAGCTGGGGTCGGTGATGTTGATGATCTGTAGGGCTTCGTCGAATCCCGATGCTAGCGCATACGTCCTGCCCGACGCTGCAAATACCTCCACGTCGTCAAAGGACGACGTGTAGTACTCGCTACCGCCGTCATTCTCGGAGATAGAGGCAGTTGGGGTCGGGGATTGTGGGTCTGTGATGTCGATTATCTGTAGGATATCTGATTCTGCCAGCAGGGCGTAGGTGTGGCCTGATGAGGTGAAGGTTGCTTCTGGGCGGCCCGCGACCGCAAACCCGTCCTGGCCCTCCCGGATGGAGGCGGTCGGGGTCGGGGATTGTGGGTCTGTGATGTCGATTATCTGGACTGCACGATCCCTGAAGCCCGATATCAGGACGTAGGCTCGACTATCCATGGTGAATACCTCTAGGTCGGTGGGACCTGTCATGCGGTTCAAGCCGTACTGGCCCTCCCGGATGGAGGCGGTCGGGGTCGGGGCGCCTGGGTCAGTGATGTTAATTATCTGTAGGGCATTGTCCCAAGAACTAGCCACCAAGGCGTAGGCGCGGTCCTGCAAGGTGAGCGTCTCAATATCCTGCGGATGAGCCAAGGCGTAAAAGCCGTCCAAGCCGTCGCTGACGCTGGCTACAAGCAGTGGTATCCGAGGGTCTGTAACGTCAATTATCTGGACTACATCGCTGTCCACGCTGCTCACCAAGGCGTAGGTCCTCCCGGACGCGGTAACAAGTTTCTCTATGTCGGATACCTGTTCCCACGAATAGGATAAGTCGCGCGCGCCGGGGTAGTCTGCCAGGATCTCTTCTGTCCGATCTGGGGAGAGGTGGCGCAGCGCGTAGAAGTTGTCCTGACCGCTCCGGATAGTGGTCACAGTCTGTGGGTTGTCAGGGGTTGTGATATTTATGATCCTGAGCGTGTTGATGCTGCTCACCAGGGCGTAGGTGTGGCCTGACAGGGTAAATACGCCGGCGTGGTCGCGGTCCCCAAAGTAGTGTAGTCCGTCACGATCGCTCCGGATGCTGGCCACCGGCACCGGCGAGCCGGGATCTGTGATGTTCAGTATCTGGGTGCCCAAGGCGCTTGTCGCCAGGGCGTACGTCCGGTTGGAGATGGTAAACACATCTATGTCTGCCGGGGCGCTCAACCGATCAAAGGCACCCTGGTCGTCACGCAGGCTACCTACAACTGCCGGGGATATCATCCCGAGATCCTCCCCTGTAACCTGCCCGAGGGCGGATGGGGCGGCAATCGCGGCAGCCGCCAAGATAGTCACCAGAACAAGTAGTGGGCAGGACAGGAACTTGACGGCATGCATTATAGTAGGATCAGATATGCGCACGCCACGTATTAGTGTTGATATGGCAGGATGATCGGAGTAGATACAACTGGGCGGCAGAGGGAGAGCCCAGCTAGATAACTGGTCAACCTTTCCAAGAACTGTTCATCTTCTCGATGGCGCAGATTCAGGTCCTGCCCGCACCGTCACCACCCGTGTCGAGTTACTAGGACCTACACCAGGTCGTTCTTTTGGCACCACCAAACGGGTCACGGGGTTTTGACAAAACCATTTCTTTACGGGATTGTTAGTCATTCGGCTGCTGGGAACACCTATGTCTCCGCCCTTGCACCAAACGGTGCCAGTATGTCACGGCGTGGAGGGTTCGGGCGATAGTGGCGTTGTCGTAATCTTCAAGGGGAAATTGATGTCGAAGCCCCATACCGATGTGGATGGTTCAGGGGATAATGGCGTTGCCGTAATTTCGCCCCAGAGCCAGAGAATTGCCACGGCGATGGTGACACTAAGGACAATCTTGGTACGCCGCCTCATGGGGGTTGCAACATAGGCCAACTCTATAAATGTGTCGTGGCAGGAGACTCCTGTGTGTTCTGGACATCCAAACCCAATATAGTGTATAGAAATCATGTTGCGCTACGTCTTGGCCGTCAGTCACTGATGTCCATCTCCATCCACTTGGAATTCTGTTGCTTCGTCTCGTTTGTGGTTGTCTTGGTACGGAACTCCATCATCGGCGTCTCGTAGTTGTCCATGTTCAATTCCCAGTGCAGCCTGTCCGTGTTGGAATATTCGATGTAGTTGTCCAGACAACCATAGCGCCATATCTCGTCCTCAACACGCCTGTGGAACCGCTCCAGTTTGCCGTTGAACATATGTAAACTCCCGACGTAAAGCGCTACAATGTATACAAGATGTAACGCTGTCCCTACCACATCTTGTCGGGGCGCCCATCGTAGGTATTTTCCTGTACACACTATCCGCTGTGCCCGTGTCAACCACCAGTACCCCATTCTCCTTGAGGTTCAGCAGTTCCGTGAGGTCCTGCCTCATGTACACCATCCCCATATCGCTCAACGCGCACATAAACACCGAGTACTGGACCTGGTCCCCGTGCTCTTGCATCATCTTGTAGGCCCGGGTCAGCCGCTACGGGTCGGCAACATCATAGCACACCAAGTACCTGTTTCTCACTATACTGCCACCGTCACCTGACCCTGAACGGTGGATATCTAGGTATCTCCTCCATGATGCACCTAGCCAGTAGCCGGGTCTGCGTCTCCAGTATCCACCGGTAGCTCGTCGAGTATCTTAGTAGTATAATCACAGGCCTTTGTGTTCTGGACCTTTTATTATGATCTTTACAGCCTCATGACCGCTCCGCGCCCGCTCAAATGCCTTGGGCGAATCAACAAGATCATATCGGTGGGTTATCAGACAATCAACATCAAGACCCTCAGATATAAGGTGTAGTGCTTCTCTTGTATCGCTATCTGAAGCTGCATAGCTACAGTACATCTTTAATTCGCGTGAGTACACATAATCCATGTTCAGTTGTATGGTGGCGTCCTTGGAGGGAACGCCAAATAGCATGATTGTTCCCCCATACCGCACAGAATGTATGGCCGATTCCAGGGCCGCCATACTTCCTGTGGACACTATGGCTAGATCAACCCCACGCTGTTCTGTATTATACAATATATCTGATGATGTATTTTTATGCGCAAGAATTGTCTCTGCCCCCAGTACATCTTTGACAAAATCCAGGCGAAATTGATTCACATCTATACAGTATATGTTCGAGAATCCCTTGTTCTGGGCAAGCAGCACATGTAGCATCCCGGTGGCGCCCACTCCAAATATTGCCACAGTGTTGTTTGATTTATGATCATACCCGGACCAAGCCCGTATACAACAGGCCAAAGGCTCTATCATGGCAGCCTGCTCAAATGACATCGTATCGGGAATCTTCAAGACACCTCCCCGCTGAACATTCCAGGCTGGTACTATATACTCATCAGCCAAGCCACAAGGCAGTAAATTTGACTTGGAGTAGTGCGAGCATCGTGTAGAGCTGCCGTGCTTGCATAGATAACAGTCATAGCATGGAACATGGTGATGCGTAAAGACCCTATCCCCCACGGAGAATCCTTTCACACCATCACCTACTGATACTATGACACCCGAGGTCTCATGTCCTAATCTTGTCGATGGCTGACTATACTGACCATATATCTTTTCTACATCTGAACCACATACGCCACATGCTGCCATACGTACAACCATATCTCCTGGTTTGGGTGTTGGTGATGGAGCATCTACAACATCCACACTGTTAGAACCGCTGGTAACCGCATGTCTCATAATCAAACGCCTAGAATCTTTTTGAGCATCGCTCTGTAGTCCACATCGACCTTTTCACTTCCGGCTGCTGGAAGTGCAAATACAAGTGCGGATCTCTCTGCGCGCAAGCGCGTTAAATCATCACTTATAGATTTGGTCACATCATCACTAACCAGGACAAGTCCCACGTCTGGATCATCAGTTAACGTCTTTATCTCTTCAAGTACGCCATCAGGGTGTTCGCTTATCTTTCCGGGTACACCTGCTAGTTGAAAGCTTGTCACAAACGACTTACTACCTATAGTGAATATCTTCACGATTTATCTGTCATTTGTGTACTAATTTAATCCTTCGGTGATTTGCAGCTCATCAAAAAACAAATACATATCAGCTGACAAAGTTTGAGTCAAGGACGCAACGCTATTCCAACCATGATTTGTTATGTGATCTTGTCAGTAAGCAAGTTTGGTTTGCATATATTGGCAAAGGTTGATTTATGCTACCATATAATGACACATTATGGATATAGACTCTGGTAGGACGGTGTATCTGTTTACGCATGGTAGATTTGATCTGCGCGAGAAAGCCGTGGCCGCTTTGGAATCGATTGGTATTGCTACTGAAAACATTTCGGATGCGTCCCCAAACAAGACAGGTGATGTTGGCGATTACATGGCAATGTTGTGGATGCCCCCCAATCCAGATCACATCAAGATGCAACGTATAACATCAGTAAAGCCCGTGGAGCCAGAAGGCATGATTGGCCTATGGAAGGGGGTAGACAAAGACGATATTGGAACCATACCACTATAAAATACACTTTTTTTATCTTTCAAAAGCCTGAACATGGCAGGTACTACTGTATGGTACAGGTAGACATGTGACCATCACAGTTGTCGCATAAACAAACGTAGAAAGATTAGATATTTTCAGAATTTGTAGTGCTTGGCAAGGGCAAAAAATATCAGAACTCGTAGCACTACACATCATATTGCCATCTCAGGTATGTGAGCACATAACTCACAGTGATGCTGCACATACATAAACTCAAAGATATCAACCAAGTTGTAGTGCGTGGTTATGTCCATTGTCAGGATACATCTCTGAAAAAACAAAAAATATACAGTCTTGGAATTATTCTGCTATTACTTTGTACATTGTGGGAGTAGGGCCCGACTCTCGAAGTTCCAGGCCTTGTTTGTGTACTGTTTGGTGTTCTGGACTTTGGCGCATCTTTATGAGTTGCTCGGGGGTCTGAAACTCCACAAGGACACGATGGCTGCCATCCATTGACTCAAGTAGTCTTCGGGAGACACAGCCATCAAACTTCGATATTACTTTGTTTGATTCGGTAATCCAGCTTTTAAAGTCATCAAGCATGCCAGGCTTTATTTTTGCATCCAACATGATTACTACCATGATGTGCGATAATAGTCGCAAGATAATTATCTTTGTCATATGAATTACGTAGCGTCAGTATTTTATCTGCACATTGATTTGATGTACATACTCAGGTCTATTGAAGATTCACGCCTAAACTGGCTTTATTACAAGCATATACAGGCGTAACGTTGGAAACAACCTGTGTGTACGATTTGATAAGTTGGTGATTTATAACTAAGTTGGGAAGCAAAAGCACATTGGATACAATAAAGATGACCCCTCGGGGCATGTTATGCACATCTAATGGTTCTACCATACTGCTTGATCCAAAAACAGCTTCTGATGGAATAAATTTTGTGTCTCATGCACACATTGATCATTTGCCTTCTTCTGGTGGCGGGACACTTTTAGCGTCAAAGTATACTGCGCAGTTAGCATCACACAGAGGCAGGGACTTTGGTAGTCACACCGAAGATATCAAAGATTGTACTCTGTACGATACCGGTCACATATTTGGTTCCCGGGGCATATTATTTGGCGATACATTCTACACAGGAGATATCTGCACTCGAGACCGGGGATTCTTGCAGGGCGCACGTATACCAAAATGCAAGACGTTAATCACCGAGTGTACGTTTGGACTTCCCGAGTTTGTCTTTCCGCCCATACACCAAATACGTCTTCAGGTAGACGAGTTGATATCCACGATGTATTCTAGAGGTATACCGGTAGTCCTGATGGGGTATGAGTTAGGGAAGGCGCAGACAATATCTCAGATGTTTTCCCATTGGGAGCCGCTATACTATCATGATTCAGTAAAGGTAATCAACGATATGCATAGAAAATGGAATGTACCGCTAAAACCCGCTTTGGGCCATACAGAAGCTCAAAGACTGGGACTCTTGGACAAAAAGCCCTGGGTCATGATTGCACCTAAAATGAGTGCAAAGTCTCCTTTTATTCTAAAAATGAAGAAGTATGGTGCCATAACTGTATCATTTAGTGGCTGGGCAAATTCAAATAGGTTCCCATACACAAATGGATCTGACTACTCCATTCAGCTTAGCGATCACTGCGACTTTAATGAGTTAACAGAGATGGTGGAAGCATCAGGTGCCGAAAACATATACACCATACATGGATTTGTATCTGAATTTGCAGATCATCTAAAGAATCTTGGATTTAATGCCAAACCCTTAATGACTATGACCTCTTGACAAAGTGGGTACATTGACAGTCAACGTATAGGCATGCCTTTGTATTTGCAATGTGATCATGATTCATATGTCCACATACGGCACATCTTCTCTTATTGGTCTCTCGTATTACCACCCTTTGTGCTATACGGTTTGCCTTATCAGGCGGGTATCCTTTTTTATCCATGTAAAAATGAACAACATCATTGTATAGTTTCTCTTTGTCAAACTTTTTCTCTATCATCACTTACCGCCTTGAGACAGTATGGTTCTGAGGGTAGTTGTAGATTGAATATTAGATATTCGGCGTATCTGCTCTACAATTTTTTCAGTCTCTGTGGATGTGGCCACCACTCTACAAAATATATCAAATGTACCATATGTGCCTCGCACCTCTACTACATTAGGCATCTTTGTTATTTTTTCAATAATGTCAGTCTCAGCGCCTAAATTACACTGTATCAAAACGTATGTTGGTTCTTTGTCCATAATATGCTAGTACCTTTTTTGTATTTTAATTTAATGCATCTATTGTACAATATTACATATAGTAATTCTAGGCGTCACCTAGGCATTGCAACATACTAGCTGAGTTTTTGTTTTTACGTAACTTATTTTGACAGTCATATACCAGTGGAAAGACTCCCTTGGAGTATATCTCTTGTAAGAGCGATATCAAATGAGAGTGGTGCTGAGTGATACACAAGCACGAAAACTTTAGATTTGTATTTATATCATGTATGATCTCAAATTTTTTATTTTTCATGTTATTTTCGTATAGGTACTTTTCAAGCAGTTCGTTGTTAAAGAAGGGATCATACACGCCGACAGAATATCTTTTATCAATAAATTTATCAACTATTTTGAATCCTGGCGAGTCGCGCATATCTTCAATATTTGGCTTGTATGACATACCACATACCAGAACAGACTTTGCCAAATTATTTTTTGATATAATATTATCTATATCCTCTGATATGTATGTGGGAACATACGAGTTTATCTCCAAAGCATTGTGTATGGTAGTAAATTGACTACCAAATTTTTTTGATGATTCCAACAGGAATCTAGGATCTTTAGGGATACAATGGCCACCAGCTCCGGCGCCAGGATAGAATGGCATAAATCCAAAGGGCTTTGTGGCCGCAGCGTCAATGACCTCTCGGGCATTTATCTGTAGATGATCACACAGTATAGCCAGTTCATTGACCAATGATATATTTACTAATCTAAACGCATTCTCAAACGACTTTGTCACTTCGGCGGTCTTGGCAGAGGAGACACGTATTAGGTTTGAATTATTGACATTAGAGTAAATTATTTTAATTATTTTAAATGTTGTATCATCCGAGCAATAGACTACACGGGGAATGTTCTCCAGCGTCCATCTTGTATTTTGTGGATCTATTCTCTCTGGGCAGAACGCCAAGCCAAAATTTTTGCCCACCATATACCCAGCAGCCTCAATCATGGTACGGGCATTATCTGTTGTTCCCACCTCGACACTACTCTCTATTATTATAATATCGCCCGTATTACATGTATTTAAGAAGCCTTCGATGGACGAGTTCACATGCATGTTGGACTTTATGGATTTGGCAGGGATTGGCGTTGGTACGCATATAATTCCAATCTTTGCAGTCTCTGATGGTGTCGGTTTGTTGGTAATGTGTAATCGGCCGCTTGTTTTGGCAGACAGAAATGATCCTTTTAGGTTACGTTCAGTCTCCAGTAGTTCATTACGGTTTAACCGGTTAACTCTATTTTCATCCACATCCACACCTCGAACGTTCATTCCCATGCTTGCCAACCTGACGGCCAGCGGAAATCCCACATATCCTAAGCCAAAAACCTCTATGAGAGACTCGTACGAGTTAACATTATTTAGTGTCTCTTGTAGTGATGACATCATTAATTGTTATGTATATTAGCCCTATATTATACAATAATTTTGTACACTCTCAAAAGGTAGAGCACGCACTCGGCCCCTTGCACGATATCTGCACATATTACATATGCAGATGGGCAAGTTGGCATGATTATATTACGTATCATCTAAACTACGTCTGTCCCACACATTCTGTTACGCAGATAGTCTGAACGATAGAGCATTAAATGTACAAGTTATCCCACTTTAACCAATATGATTTTATTAATAGTGTAGATTCATTCGAGGATACATTATGCGTCCACTCCTTACCGACATATGTCACTTTTAGATTACAATGACATATCATGCACTTTAACTCCCTCAAGAAGTGTATACAGTGCATGTGAGATATACTATATAGGTAGTAATTATGGCACTAAAAGTACAACATAATGAAGATATGGTTTGATATTTTAACACCAAAGCAGTTGTTATTCTTTGAGTCCATGATACAGCGGGCCAAGTCAGAACACGATGTCCTCTTTACATCTAGAGACTATGAAGAAGTTACAGATCTCATACGTATCCGAAATCTACATCCTACGCTTGTGGGAAAATATGGTGGTAAAGAACTCGAAAAAAAACTCGATGCGTCACTAATGAGGGCAAAATTATTAATTAAATTAATAGATAAGTTTCAGCCAGACATAACAGTCAGTTTCTGCTCGCCGGAAGCATCACTGATATCTTTTAATTTTGGCATATATCATATTGCGTTTTGTAATGCCCCTCACTCCGAAGGCGTCTGCAGACTGGCAGTTCCACTTCTAAATAAATTACTAATACCTGGCCATATACCAAAACAGTCTTTTGGAAGGTATGGTCTTGAACATAATCACATAATACAATATGCAGCAATGGATGAATTTCTTATAGTGCGCAACAAGCCTGCCTTCATTTGGGACAAAAAATCTATTGGTCTATCAGACAGTAAAAAGACCATACTGTTTCGCACATACGAGACACAGGCATCATATGTACAAAGCCACACCGATATGGAAGCAATATTAGACTCCATAGTGGACAATTTTTCAGACTGTAATATTGTCATATCTACCCGATACTCTGAGCAGACAGAACATCTTCAGGAGAGATACTCGGATGTCGCAGTAACTTTAGAGAGTTCTTTTGATAGTGGAGCTATTTTAGCAGGATGTGACTTGCTGATTGGGTCTGGTGGGACAATGACCACTGAGGCAGTACTACGGGGGGTACCAGTTGTGTCATATGATGCAGTGCCAAATATGGATGAGAAGTATTTGGTAAATCGGGGAGCTCTAGTACGAGCTAAAAGTCCAGATAAAATCATAAAGGCATCCTCAGAGATATTATCCAAAGATAAAAGAGTGTTTGTAGAGAGGGCAGATTGCCTATTGTCTAAGATGGAAGATCCGTATGATACACTTGTTGCGCAGATAAATGAGTATGCGCGAACTATACAGCATTGATTAGAGTCATTCTCACTCTAAAGATTCCAGGGTCTCAATAATACTGTGAAGTCGCTCTTTGTTCTTTTTTAGTAAAATTTTTGGATAGTCTTTAATACTGTATACTGATTGGTAGGTAAATTGTGGTGGCATCGGTCCACCAGAGGCCACCCTTTGTTCTAACACATATCCATCTATAATGGTACATATCACCTCTTCATAGCAGTCATCACGCTCCTCTAATGATTTACGATAGATTTCAATGGGTTTGTTTGTTCGATTGTATATTTCAACTCCTTTGTTTAGAAGAGCCAATATATGGTTTAGTTGCCAACTGTCTAGATTTAGTTGTCGAGCCATATTACGATATTACAGAATTATTATTTAGCATTGCGCGGTGTACAGATATGTATCAGCGGACAGAGTTCGAATCATAGGGAACAGTGTAATTTTGTATAATCCACATACTGTTTGATAGACCAAATGAATCAGATATGTACATCATATACGAAATAATCTCTTGTAGTTTTTATAAAATGCTGCCAGGTTCTTTTGTGTGTACTGTATAAAATCAGCATCACTGATGCGGTCAGGGTCTCTCATCCATTCACATATCATTGTATGATCTGCCTCCAAATGAAACTGTAAACCCAACACACTGCCACAGATGAATGCCTGATTTTCGTATGTCGGAGACGTTGCCAGTCTAATGCCGCCGGGTGGAATATCAAATGTATCATGATGCCAATGAAACACCCAATACGGCATATCAACATTCTGAAATAGTATAGAATTAGTATCAGGTATGACATTGTTGTAAAATCCCAGCTCTAGTTGTGGGCCTCTGTATACACGGCCGCCCAGCGATCGCGCCGATAGTTGAGCGCCCAGGCATATACCCAACACAGGAATATCTCTTTTGTGGCAGTGTCTAATTAATTGCTCTTGATCTCGAAGTCTTGTACTATTATCATTGGCACTCTGTGGCCCGCCTAGTACTACTAGAATGTCATGTATAACATCAGGTATGGGCTCATCTGGTTTTATTACGCTATAGTCCAAACCATCATCTTTGAATAGTTGTTTTAAGAGACCCGGGCCTTCAGCAGGATCATTCTGTATGAACATTATGATATCACGTCAATATGTGAAACTGTATGTTTTTTGTTCGAAGTGCCTGAATTAGCGCTTCGGTACCTGCCCGACCCTCCGTCTCCAAACTGACAGTTACTGATACTGTACCCACCTCGATGGCGGAGCTAAGCCGGTCATGCACCATTTCAACCAGATTAGCGTTGGCGGCAGCTATCTCATCCATTATCTCTTTGAATATGCCGGGCCTATCTGGCAGTATCATAGATACCTTGAGTAGTCTACCCATGGCAGCCAGCCCCTTATCTACAATCTGTCCTAATAGATACATATCCACATTTCCACCGCCCATTATACATACGACCTTTTTGTTTGGAGATGGGCACTTTGTTATCACATATGCCAGGGCAGCTGCGCCAGCTGGTTCCACCAGTAGTTTTGCGCGCTCCAACATTAAAAACATCGTCTTTACGATATCTGTATCACTGACCAGTACGATATCATCAATCAGCTCTCTTATTATGGAGAAGGTTAGACTACCTGGCACCCGTACCGCTATACCATCAGCAATTGATGTATGATCTCCTACCTTTGTTACGATTCCCTTCGTTAGTGATTTATGCATTGCAGGAAATGAGCGTGTCTGGACTCCTATTATGCGTGTCTTGGGGTTTTTTTGTTTTATTGCCAACAGTACGCCTGCAGCTAAACCTCCACCTCCTATGGGAACGTACACCTCATCGACATCTGGCATTTGATCCATTATCTCAAGTCCTATGACTCCCTGACCGGCTATTATATGAGGATCATCAAAGGCGTGTATTGCTGTAGCGCCCGTACTATCTGCAATCTCTTGCGCACGCCTACTAGCCTCCTCATAGTTGGCACCCCACAGTACCACATTAGCCCCATACTCCCGGGTGGCGGATATCTTTGCAGGTGAGGCCGTCTTTGGCATCACAATAGTACATTGTATTCCTGCCTTTTGGGATGCATAAGCCACCCCCTGAGCATGATTTCCTGCTGAGGCAGCTACTACACCTTTGGACTTTTCATCATTAGTGAGTGTCTGTACTTTGTAATGGGCTCCTCGTATCTTAAAGGAGCCAGTCTTTTGTTGAAACTCTGATTTTAGATATACCTTCGAGCCGCTCATTCTACTAAAGGTGTCCGAGTATACCAAGGGCGTAACGCGAATATCATCTCCCCGACTCTCGGCAGCTCGGACTATATCATCATATGTTGGCTTCATGATTCACATATACCAACCTGTGGTTTCTATTAATATTTTGTAACTGTATAGTGTGGCGCCAAATATTATTCTCCGAGCTAAACCGCATCCGATATATCGGCTCCATGCATCAATGGGTCCGGTCACCTCAGCCGTACCACATGTATCCAGACATCCGAATCCATGTTAAGTGTTATAAAATAGTGGACCGGATGGGATTCGAACCCACGACCTTTGCGGGATCTCTCCTTACGCAGTGTGAGTGCGTCATCCAAACCAGGCTAGACGACCGGTCCACATATAGTTCAAAGTATAATGAACTTATTTCTTTCTAAAACTATTACTTCTTGGCGCCCAGATTACGATTCTTTAAACGTAGGTGTGGGTTTCGGCACTTGCGACAGCGCGTTGCCAACATGTCATTACGGCAACCACATCTGAAACATATACGCATATTTAGTAAGGCCTGAGTGGCTATACGTTTCTTTTCAGGGTCAGTAACTGGCATTATACTTGTAGTGATATTATACCTACTAATATTTTAAACGAATTCTTTCATCTTACCAGCTAGCAAGACTGGTACTTCGGTGGGACGTTTAGCCACTGGTACGTTTGCCTTGTTGAACATATTTACCTTGGACTCTGCTGAGCCATAAGTTCCCATGACTATCGCTCCAGCGTGACCCATCCGTTTTCCTTTGGGCGCAGCCCTTCCAGCAATATATGCTACAGTAGGCTTTGTAAAGTTCAGTTCCATTATACGCTGCGCAAGCAGTTCTTCGGAGTCTCCTCCTATCTCTCCCACTATCACCAATCCCTCCAGACTTGGTAGATCTTTTACCATATCGAATGCATCCACTAATCTAGTTCCATTTATCGGGTCTCCCCCTATTCCTATAGTTATGCATTGTCCAAAGTTTGCGGCACTAAGGGCGTCAGATATTTCGTATAGCAGTGTACCACTCTTTGATATTACAGCTACATTCCCCGACTTGAACGGCATGTGAGGCATTATTCCTATCTTTATAATTTCAGGTATCATTACGCCAGGTGTGTTGGGACCAATAACAGTTGCCCCTTTCTCTTTGGCTAGACGTATAACCTCCATGGTATCACGGACAGGAACATGTTCAGGTATTGCTACCAGTAATTTTATGCCAGCGTTTAGAGCTTCAATTGCTGCATTTTTAAAGAATTTCGCAGGTACAAACACTATCGATATATTGGCTCCGGTTGCATCAACAGCCTCCTGTACAGTGTTATGTATTGGTATGCCTTCAAATGTCTGACCTCCCTTACCAGGAGTTACTCCGGCCACTATGTTGGTGCCATATGACATCATATTTTTAGTGTGCAGTGAACCATATGCACCTGTAATACCCTGCACTATTACTCCTTTTTTACAACAATCTGAGTCACCTTCAGTACCCTTTAGTATGTCAAATATGTTCATCGGGTCTTTGCCTCCGTTACAGCGGTTTGTATGGCATCCTCCACACTGTCAAATAGCTGGGTTTTGGAGTCAGCAAGCATTACTTGGGCCTTGTCAGACTCTGCGCCCTTCAGTCGGGCAAATACGGGTAGGTCTATCAGCTTGTTCTCATATGCCAAAAGGAACGCCGATGCCACAGTGGTAGTCTTTACGATTCCACCATACAGGTTAACCAATATTCCCGTTATGCCATCTATTTTGCTGATCAATGTAAGTGCCTCATATACGGACTCTGTGGTGGCGCCCCCACCCACGTCTAGAAAACATGCAGCCTTCCCTCCGCTATCTGAAAGCATGTCCAATGTAGACATGACAAGGCCGGCGCCATTTCCGATTACGGCGATATCGCCATCCATGATCACCAGTGAGAATCCACTCTTTTCAGCTCGCTCCTCAACTTCGGACTCTTCGCGGTATTTTTGTAGTTCCGGATGTCTAAAGTTAGAGTTATCATCAGTTATCATCTTTCCATCCAAGGCTACCAGACTCCCATCATCAAGTATAGCCAATGGATTTATCTCGGCCAACTCCACCTCTTTCTCTACCGCCAACTGTGAGAGTCGGGACAATGTATCAACAAATTGACTGATCACATCACCTTCCAACCCCATATCTTTGGCTATCTCGCTGGCAACATCATCTGTAATGTCACCCATACCTACTTCACGTATGATTTGGTCCTTTACAGACTCTATCTCCACACCGCCCTCTGCAGATGCAATTACAGTATAGCATCGCTTTGAGCGGTTCAGAAACAGAGACAGATACAGTTCTTTTTTGATATTTGCTGCCTTCTCCAGTAGTATTGCGCGAGCACGTTCACCTTTTATAGTCATGTCTAATATCTGTGGATACTTTATCTCAAACTCATCTGTGTTAGAGCATAGTTGTATTCCACCTGCCTTTCCTCGTCCTCCCACTGGAGCCTGAAATTTTATGATAAATGGATAACCAAGCGATTTCGCATCCTGCCTTGCTGTAGATATGTCGGTGGACGCATGGCCTGGAGGTACACGTATTCCATACTCTGCAAACAACTCCTTTGCTTGAAACTCCAGCAGCCTCATTGAATAGTGGTCTAATTATCGTATTTATTAACCATGACTTCACATTTTGTTTCCAGTTAGTCTACGTAGTTTAGTCTAATGTGATTTAGTTAGCATATATCATGTACAAACTCATATGTATAGTGTAATTTTAACTCACATCATATGAACTCGTTTGAGATATTTCGAGATAGACATAACTTGGAAGCACAGGCCCACATTGATGAGGCACGACGATTCTGCTTATCTTTGGGAAACTCGGTGGTGGAGAGTGTACGAGCTCACAGGGTCGTATATGGAAAAGGGATGACCATGCGATGGTTTGCAGACATCTGTCCGGGTGAGGACTCTACAACCATAAAGATACAGCGTGGTCGAAGAGAGGAGCCTTTGATCAAGGTTGTTCCGTACAAAGACAGCATATCTGTGGTATTTACAGCCATACAAAACGCATATGATACACTCCGCTAGTAGAACACTTAGATTACGTAGATGGTAAGTCTAAAACATTATGAGTCAGGATAGTCTCAAGAGAGCTGCTGATATGCTACTGCATGGCGCCACATTACTTGCAGAACCATGCCCGTATTGTTCGGGTGTACGGGTCTTGCAATCAGGTCGAGCTTTATGCATATCATGCGGAGCCGAACCAGACAGTAAAGACAAGGTCACACAGGAGGGCATCAAAAGTATGGAACAGCAGATGCTTGAGCTGACAAGACAGCTAGGCTCGACTACGGATGCAGAGCTTCGAGCAAGGCTGCTAGATGCAATATCCGAGTTGTCAAAGATGATGGCGCAGAAATCTAATTGACAGGCATTACGGTAGAGTATGACATGTAGTTATATCAAAAGATATCAACACAAAGATTAGTGTGTCCACAGATACATACTGACAAAATAGAGTTATTGAATATAGATATCACTACGCATCATACCGGTATTGTTTACTGTTACTTGAGCATCTAATGGTTAGATTTCTTGTTTATACAGCTATATGTGGTGTAGTATATCTGCGGTCTAGTCGACGTATGAAAAAACTATGTGATATAAACCCGTACTGGTATATTACCCATAATGGCAAGACAAGTATGCTCAGCACCCGGTAAGATAATTCTGTTTGGAGAGCATTTTGTAGTACATGGTTCCAAGGCCATACTATGCGCCATAGACAAGAGGGTAAGGGTGACTGCACAAAGGCAGGGACGCAACACGATATCTATAAAATCCAATATGCTCTCGACCAAATTGCATCCAAATATACCATACAGGATTGTGGACAAGCGTACTAGACCGTTTTACTATATAGCGCAGTCATTGGGCATAACCAATGTAGCAATAAACATACATTCGGATCTCCCATCTGGTGCTGGATTAGGTTCATCATCTGCCTGTTGTGTGGCAACGGCGGGCGCCGCACTATCCCTATCAGACATAAAGCGTAGCATATTAGACGTGTCGATAAACGCAGAAAGAACCATACAGCCAAACTCATCTGGTGCCGATTGTGCAGTCTGCACCCATGGCGGCATAGTAGAGTATGTAAAGGATATTCCACCCAAGCAACTTCGTATTCCCATACCCAAAGATCTAAAACTCATAGTAGCAGATTCGGGCATAAATCACAATACCGGCGAGATGGTAGAGCGTGTTCGCCATATAGCCCAAAAACATCCCAAAGAGTTCTCTGCACTCTCTAAAAAAGCCGACAGTCTGGTTCAGACGGTCACAGATAGCATAGATGACATACCAAAATTGGGACATCTGGCGCGCAGCAATCAACTACTCTTGGAGAGAATAGGTATCTCAAACAACGCTTTACGACAGATGATACAGATAGCAGACCGCCACTCATACGGCTCAAAGATAACTGGTGCAGGTGGGGGAGGGTGCATAGTAGCCATATCTGATGAGACTAACGCTCACAGTACACTAAATGCACTAACAGATGCAGGATACAACTCTTTTGTAGCTCAAATAACCAAGACAGGAGCGACCACAGGCGCACTACACAAAGTTGGGTGATACTACATCACCCACTAGAGATAGTCTGTCAGTCCTCCAGAGCGGTGCAATACGACACATTACGGCCTTTCTAGACCTTATGATTTACGATGTTTATTCACCGCATAGTGCTGACATCTTTAGTCAAAGCCAACCATACGGCAGTGGGCGCAGTCTTTGTATTGGCGGATATATTTTGGCATACATTACACTGATGTGTGATGAGGGTACAAGACCGCCATACTCAAATACTTATTGTTGGGATATGTCATCGCCTACTGTTCTTCTCGCATTATACGATACAATACACTGTTGTATCGTATCTGATACCTCACAGATACCATTCAACCTTGGGCAAAAAATCCGTCCACGTAAATACTTTATAGATGGCGGCTTTATATCCATTTTATGTCTGGGGCAAAGTCGATAAAACTAGTGGAGTCACATACATGGAATGCACAGCATGTTAGGTTGGAAGTGATCATGTAGTGAGTGATCTTATACTGGTAGATAGTAACGATGCACCTCAGGGTTTTGCAGAGAAGGTGTCATGTCATACTGGAGATGGTCATCTGCACAGGGCGTTTACGGCGTTATTGTTTGATGATAAAGGGAGATTACTTCTCACACAGCGCTCCCCCACAAAGATGCTATGGCCCAACAAGTGGGATGGTACAGTAGCGAGTCACCCATACCCCGGAGATACATTTGTGTCATCTGCCCAGCGCCGCATACCTGAAGAGTTGGGGATACATTGCGCCTTGGAGTATTTATTCAGGTTCGAGTATCATGTGTCCGACGATAATAGAGGTTCTGAAAATGAGGTATGTGGTACTTTGATAGGCACAATATATGACACGCCCAATCCCAATCCTTCTGAAATCACTAAAACAGAGTTTGTAGCGCCATCTCAAATCGACTCTACCAAACCTCAAGAGTATTGTCCCTGGATGCTTTTGGCATTGGCGCTACTTCCGCGTCACACCATACCTGAACACTACAACATATCTGCGTGGCAGAGTCCCAAAGTCGCCTCCAAGATGATGCATATGACTGGACATCATATGTCAGATGAGCAGTGGAGGTTGTTACTATGAGGCCGTCAGATGATGTGGCCAATACCATAACCGAGTATCTGCGCCAGTCTCTCACCGGCACGCCCACAACTCTGTACGATGCTGCATCACATCTTATAATGCATGGTGGAAAGAGGCTTCGCCCATACATGTTGATGGAGACATGTCAAATGATGGGAGGTAACGCTGCGCAGGCAGTTGTTGTAGCAGGCACTGTTGAGATGATACACAACTTTTCGTTGGTTCATGATGACATAATGGACAATGATGATACTCGTCATGGCGTGGATACCACACATAAAAAATACGGCTCATCACTAGCCATACTTGCTGGAGACACACTCTTCTCTAAAGCATACCAGACACTCGCCAACGCCGAATTATCTGCTACAGTATGCGCCAGTCTAGTCAGTCAGATATCTGATGCATGTGTCGACATCTGTGAGGGTCAGTGGCTTGACATATCCATGAGTGCAAGTGATGAAATACCACCTCCTTCTGATTATCTACTGATGATTCGTAAAAAGACATCTGCACTCTTTGAGGCATCGTGCGCCATGGGGGCCATATGCGCCAATGCAACATCGACAGATGTGGAGAATGCTGCAGTCTTTGGTCAAAACTTGGGTATAGCGTTTCAAATAACAGATGATTTAATCGGAGTGGCGGGCGATTCATCCATTACAAAAAAACCGGTGGGAAACGACATACGTGAAGGTAAAAAGTCACTTCCCATACTGATGGCATTAGAGTTAGCAGGATCTAAAGATCGCGACATCATAATGCGCGTCTTTGGAAACAAACAGTCCACTGCAGAGCAGACTCGTAACGTCGTTACCATAATTCAGCGCTTAGGCATAGAAGATGCTGTCCGGAGTCGGGCTGCCTCATATGCAGATGCTGCCCGTCGCGCCCTGAAAACATATCAGGGTGAACACTATAACAATCTGTTATCACTATTGGATTTTGTAGTAAAGAGGCGTCTTTAATTGGATGGTGCAGAAGACGATATTCGTAGAATAGCACTAAGTAGTGCTGCAACACATGGCTCCACCACAGCAAAGATAGTCTTGGCTAAATTGATGGGGGCCCGTCCAGATTTGCGACGCAGTGCCGCTGAAATAATGGATACAGTACAGCATATAGTACAGGAGGTAAACAGTATGGACTCATCTCAATTGACGGAGTTTAAACCTGCTCGTAAAACACACACCAAAAAATTATCATTGCCTCCACTGCCAGGTGCCACACATGGTAATGTAACATTACGTTTCCCGCCAGAACCCAATGGCTATCCCCACATAGGACACGCCAAGGCAGCCATCATAAATGATGAGTATGCAAAGATGTATGGTGGTAAATTGATACTGCGCATGGATGACACCAATCCTACCGCGGAACGGTTGGAGTTTTATGCTGCCATAAAGGTAGGTCTTGAATGGCTGGGAGTCTCATTCTCCAGTGTAAAGAACACCTCAGATGATATCGAACTACTACACAACAAAGCTGCAGAACTAATCCATAAGGGTATGGCATATGTCTGTGAATGTAGTCGTGAAAAGGCTTCTGAAAACCGTCGAAACAAGATATCGTGCCCGTGTAGTCGTATAACACCCGAGGAGAACTATATCCGTTGGTGTAAGATGCAGACCAAATACAAGCCTGGCAGGGCTGTCCTCAGATATCGTGGAGATATGACTTCGGATAACACCACCATGCGAGATCCCGTACTCTTTCGCATCATACATGATAAACACCCGCTACTAGGTACCAAGTATAGAACGTGGCCCAGTTATGATTTGGCCATATCTGTCGAAGACAGTATTGATGGGGTTACGCATGCATTGCGTTCCAAGGAGTATGAGATGCGCAATACGTTATACAACTCGATACAGGATTCACTGGGGTTGCGCAGGTCTCACATGACTGTATTCTCTAGGCTGGCGCTCAAAGACATGCCAGTCTCCAAGAGACTGATAAAGCCACTCTTGGAGCGAGGCCAAATATCTAGTTATGATGATCCCCGCCTGCCCACACTGGCCGGTCTTAGGCGGCGAGGAATCAGACCCGAAGCCATACGCAAATTCATACTATCGTTGGGATTTACAAAGTCTGATACGGTGGCACCGTTTGAAACATTAGAGTCCTACAATCGTAGCATAATAGATGCAGAGTCTGTCCGGCTACACATGGTTCAAGATTATATGACATTCTCCATCACCAATACAGCAGAGACAGTACACCTGCCGGATCTGCCCAGCTCAAAGCACAACAACAGAGAGTTGAATCCAGCTGATGGCATAATGTTGAATGCCTCGGATGTGGCCGACAACAGTACGGTCTTGTTGATGGGTTTAGGTGTAGCTCGTATAGATGCAACAAATCGCACAATAACCATGCAGTCAGATACACCACATAGTGATGTGCCTCGCATACATTGGGTTCCTGTCTCTGGTGCCACACCAATACAACTTATCGTACCGCGGCCACCATTTACGGGTGAAGAGTTTGATGTGGACAGTCTGAAAGTCTTCTCTTGCATGGTTGAACCGCATTTTACCACCATACCCGACTATACCATGATACAGTTTGTTCGATTCGGCTATGCGCGCAAAGAGTCTGCAAAACAAGCAGTCTTTGCGCACAAATGATCATATTAGTTTTTGTATCATACTTTATTGATATATTACAGTATTCAGAACCACGTCCCGCTGTATTGTATGGAAATCATGTCGCTTAGGCTTAGCTAAGAGAAGACCGCAGGAATACAACAAGCTATATAGATCAGGAGAATTGACTAAGACTATGTTGACGGACAAGTCCATACGCTATATCATAAGACAGCTGGAGAATGGTAGGAGTACTATGGTGGTGGCAAAAGAGATGAAGGTATCACAGCGGCACATCCAGCGGCTGTGGGCCGAATATCTAAAGACCGGGACGGTTCATATCCAGGGCCGAGCGGGACGGCCCAAGGGAGCCAAACCCTCTGATGCCGAGGTAAAAATGGTGCTGGACACACACCGTCGCTGGCCAGACGGAGTGCAGTTGACAGTAAAGAGGCTCCGGAAGACCGGATATAATATAGGATACACTAGAGTATATCACATATTGAAGTCCAACGGTATGGTCACATCCTCCCCGGCAAAGTCAAGGCAGCGGAAATGGGTGCGGTACGAACGCCTCTACTCAAATGCCATGTGGCATACTGACTGGCATGTCATGAAGGATCCTCGAATGAAAGGAATGAACCTGATCACCTACCTGGATGACGCTTCGCGGTGCGTCACCGGAGCGACTCTCTTCAAGGAGGCCACCTCGGAGAATGCAGTGACGGCGCTGAGGCAGGCCATAGGCAGGTTCGGCGTACCGGCAACCATCCTCTCTGACAACGGTTCTTGTTTTGTAGGAGCGCGAGGCCGCAAAAAGCCGAAGAGTTCTTGGATGCCGACATTGTTTGAGAACGAACTGCTGTCCCTCAACATAAGCCTGATCAACTCAAGACCATACCACCCGCAGACCAACGGAAAACTGGAACGATTCCACAGGAGCATTGAAGACGAGATATGGCGCTATGGTTGTCTGGACGACTACATTGAATACTACAACACCGATAGATTACACTGGGCGCTGGACATAGACAACTATGAAACACCCATGATGGCGTTCCACAACAAGACGGCCATTAACGAGACAAGGAGGCAGAATCCCAAGTGGATGGAGGCGGACATCAATGAGTGACGGCGACGACGTAGCGCGACATGATTTCCATACAATACAAGAACCACGTCCCGCTATCAACCACAACTAGTCACGAATGTGACTTGTGGACCGCGTATATTTAATGTCGATTTTGGCCTCAATGTACACTCATATGTTAAAGATGGCAAACACATACAAACTGTATAAAAGTAATGCGTTCTGGCTCAATTTAATTAGTATATCTTGTAGGACACGGCAAAAATGTATACACTCAGGTCCACCCATAAGGGGGGTTGTTGCATAATTCGATCCTGACCTCATTGAAATCAATTCGATAGGTTTTTTGATCGTTGATCCTTCTCATTTGGTAATGAGCGAACATACTAGACGACCGGACTATTGGAAATACTACCATTTAGGACACAGCAACGAGACATCATTCATGATTTACACCGTGGCAAATTTGATGCGGGGGCACCCGTGCCCGCGCCAAGAGACAAGCAACCGGGGACGACCCCCCGTTCACTCCAAGGACAAACTAGATTTTATCTGCATACTGATGGTCGCCTGGCACAAAACCTCCCGCGACATGGAGAGTGACCTATCGGTAATAAAGTTACCGTGGTGGAACGGTGAGCCTGTACCGGATCACACCACCATAGCCAGGCACCTACAGACTATCCCGTACGACTGGCTGGCCGGGATGCTTGCCAGGACGGCCAGGTTGTGCATGGCCGAGGCGGATGGCGCGACCGGCCCACTGGGTGCTGATAGTAGCGGGGTGGAGACCACCAGGTACGAGACAGTCGTGCGGCCTCTCAAAAGAAAGAAAGATTTCGTAGAGATTGCCCAGAAGGAGTACCTAAAGTATCATATAGTTGCCGTCCTGGGACTGCAAATAATACTGGAGTCGGGCATAACCCCGAGTAACATCAACGATGTGACCATGCTGCCGCCCATGCTATACGAGATGAGACGGCAGCATCTGTTGCCCGGCTCATCCGTCTTTCACGCGGACCGGGGGTACGACTCAAACTACAACTGCCAGGTGCTATTCGAGATGGGGATTATACCCAACATCAAACAGAGAAGCATCCATGTTAACCGCGGCAAGCCCCACAGAAGCAAGGCGGCCAAAATATTCGATGAGGAAAAGTACCACCAACGGGGGATGATAGAGGGCATCTTCGGTGGCGAGGAGTCCAAGCGTCACCAACTGCACTGCCGGTTTGTCCGGCCAGACAACCGCCGCCGGTTCGGCAAGATCCGTGCCATCATATGGAATATCAAGGTGCTGAACCGATTCAGGTGCGCCCGGATACGTGGGATAGAGATACCATCCTATGACATGGTATCGTGCGTGTGACCGTCCAGGTCCGAATACTCCGCCGATAAAACCACGGCGGGGCACATGCGAAAACAAGATCAGATGGAATTACGCAACAACCCCCCCATAAGGGGCAGATTTGAATAGAAAGATTTAAAGCTGGTATCAAATTTGGATGATTTAATGGGAGATTCTGCACTACTCAGAAAGGAATTGAGAAAAATATACCAGAAAATCGATCTTTTAGAAAAAGAGAATACGGAACTCAGGGCTCAAGTAATTCAATTGAAAGAGGAAAAGGCATCAATGATTGACCGATACGAATCTGAGATTGAATATTTGGTGCGACGCCTCAACTATTATGAAAATGAAAACGCGCCTTCATCTACAGGGTCAATGTATAATGCCGAGAGAAAAAAGTTCCAGAAAGAGGAAGCCCTTCTGGATTCTGAGAGTGCCGATGACAACGCCGATGACAACGCCGCAAACAAAAACGATACTTCCACCAAGAACGATCCTAATGTGGACCTGAATAGTCGCAAAGCGGGTCCGCCACAGGGCCACAAGGGCATCTCGCATCATAACCGTTCTGAATATACTAAACGATACGACATACACCGGTGCGCCAACTGTGGCAACGAACACGTGATAATATTGCGACCGGTTGTACGACAAATGTATGATTTTGATGGAGACAGAATAAGTATAGTGGCTGGTACGATTGTAGTGGGACGGTGTAAATGCGACAGATGCGGACACGTTACAGAAGCCGACAGTCCCCTTATTGCCGGTACGGCACTCGGTCCCAAGGCTCGCGGTTTTGTAGTGGAATACTTTGGTACACGTGCAACTGATGAGACAATGTCTGTCTATTTTAGAGACATGTATGATTTTGAGATATCACCAAATACCATATGGAACGCGCGCAAAGCCATTGCAACACTGACACTGGAAAAAACATACCAAAACATACTGAAATACATCATATTGGCATTGTACGTCCATTTAGACGAGACAGTACTAAAGATATACGGTAAGAGGGGGTATGCCTGGATGGCATCAATACCTGATGCCACATATGTACTGGTGGCCGCAAGTAGGGCCGGTGCAATACCCGAAATACACTTTAGCGCACTTTTGGATAAACCCGTAATAGTGGACGGATACGCAGGATACAACAGTTTCCGCATTGTTCAGCGGTGCTGGGTGCACATACTACGTATGGCCGAGAAAGCCGCCATAAAAGCAAAGAGGGGAAGCGTTCCGTACATACAGTACCGGCGGCTCCTGTGCATGTATAGACGCATCAAATACATGGATACGGCCCCTCCCGAATACTGCCTGTCTCTGCAACGACAGCTGTGCAGTATCGCAGATGGATACGGGGGCCATCCAATGGCCGCCACCATACACAACGCGTCACCGAACCTGTTTACGTTCCTGCGGTACAAAGGAATGCCTCCTAACAATAACCCCGTTGAGTTGGATATACGTGACACCATAGTGTTGCAGCGCAACGTGCGCCACAAATTAATGACTAGCACGGGCATGCACGTATTTTCAATTTTGGTGAGCTATACGCGCACCTGCCAGAAGCGCGGCATTGTACCATGGAAAGGCATAGTGGAATTGTCCAAGAATCCAGACTGGAACATATTTGAAGAATCCGCCGCTATGTCAGGTAATGTAACGATAGCCGCCTAGTACAAGACTGTTTCAGATGTGTGGATAACTGGCATACCTGTGGGTACAGAAAGGGATGGACCTGAGTGTATACGCAAAAATTACCTAAATAAATATTAAGAATGCTTATTTGAATAATTCCATGGGAAAGATATTCGCAGGATCCGCATCAGACTTCCCGGAAGGAAGTATAAATCAGGTGGTTCTTGATGGTCGCGATATCTCCATAATCAATACTAATGGTAAATATTATGCAGTCGATGACACCTGCACTCATGCTGGAGCTAGTTTGGCAGAAGGTAAGATTGATGGAGAGAACCTGGTTTGTGGGTGGCATGGTGCCGAGTTTGATTGTACCACTGGGAAGTTGGCAAAATTTCCAGCCCCAATACGTGATCTAACACCATATACCATACATGAAGAAGATGGCAACATATACGTGGAGGTGCTATGAGTTGTCCGAGAGGAACCGCGTTTCTATGCAAGAAGGAATAGACATTCTGGATCAAATAGCAAAGAACCCATCCACGCCCAAGACGGTAAAAAAGTCCCTAACTGATCTATTATCAGAACTGAACACTACAGAGTACTCCATTTCTGTACGTGCTGCAAATGCCATAAGTCAGTTGGATGACATAACTCAAGACCCCAATCTGCCATCATATGTGAGAATCCAGTTGTGGCAAGCAGTCTCCAAACTGGAGGCCATTCGAGAGTGAATGTTGATCAGTACATAGCCACACTGCCAAAGAACATAATGAGTGGAGATGATGTATCGCTCCCGGACAAAACTATACATCGCCTACTGAACTTTGCCAAACTAAAGTCTGGTGAGACCTTCTGCCATCTGGGATGTGGTTCTGGTTATGCATTACAGATAGCCAAACAGTACGGAGCTCATGTATGTGGTGTGGATATCAACGAATCTCGCATACAGGAGGCTGGCCGCACACTGGGTGATGATGCAGATGTTCGTGTGGGAGATGTACGGCGGTGTGACATTCCATCTTCAGATGTAATTTTGTTTTGGTTTGCCGACCCAAGTATAACCCATGTCATGCCTCAACGATTTTCAAAGTTAGATGATAATGTTCGCATAATTACCATATGGGGCCCTCTCCCGGGCTGCCTTCCGAATTCAGTTCAATTTCCATTTGTACTTAATGTGACTCCACTGCGCAGTGCACCAGACATAAAGTCTCAAATACAAGCCGTCTTTGGTGTGTCATGCATCAGTTATGGCACCGCATGGGAGTACGCCGAGCGTTACACAAAGGCACTTCAACCTGAAGATGCTCAAAATGATCGATTTTTGACAATACTACAAGCTCTTACAATATGGTACTCCGCTTATTCGCTGGGTGTAACATGCGAAGACAGCATACCCGAATCGGTGAGCACATACACTACAATTATGAGTAGATTTTTTGGTATAGATTTTGGGCACTATAACCCGTAGATTTATCTTTTAGTGCTGTTATATGATATCATTATGGAAGGCAGACTAAACATCAACGTCTCAGCCATAGACTATGACAAAGTCAGCCGTGCCCTGATACACCAGCTAACACTACTTGAAGAGATGGTCCATGACTATGACAGTTTTGTTGTGACCGATTCACAGTTTGCCCTGGGTTGGCACTTTTTTGTGGCCAGTGTGGATAGATCCCTGATATTAAAACTAAAAGATCAGATGGGTCCATCATTTAACGCACTAAAGGGTAAAGGTGATGACAAAAAATTCCTAAATTGGCTGGAGTCACGTATAAAGAACCAAGTGCCACGTTTTAAGTTGGCCATAAAAGAAGAGATGGAGTCCTCAAAGTACGGTCTATTTTAATAGTGTAGGCCTCCGAGGGGAATCGAACCCCTGTCCGGGGATCCACAGTCCCCTATACTAGCCACTATACGACGGAGGCCACTTGATATAACAACAGGTAACAGCACTATATATTGTGACTTCTGTAGATGAGATAGGGAATGCAACAATAGTCCAAATTCAGCATACCGCACAGCATTTCAGATGCAAGGTTCACCAAGATTTGGGCTGCAGGCAAGATGTGTCGATATTGTCACTTGTAATATCGGTACCGACTCTGGATGTCGACGGTACAAGACAGGAAATTTCCATGTACAGATATGATCGCTAGATTCAGGGAGACACACACCACACAGAACCATATACCGTACAACTCATGGGAGTAATGAGGGATTACAGATTGTTCGGAAGAGGTGTATGATCAATGAAAGTTTGGCATTTCACTTAAATGTACAATTCCTTGCAATGAATATAATGAGGGTATTTGTTAATGGATATGGCTCCATTGGAAGTAGAATAGCCTCTTTTCTGCAGGATGACCCAGAGATAGATGTTGTGGGTATAGGAAAGTACTCACCAGATGAGGGAGTCGATAGAGCTGTATCATCAGGGTTGGATGTCTATGTACCGCATGGCAGCATATCAAAATTCAACGGTAAGGCAGCAGGAGATATACAGTCTGCGCTGAATATGGCAGACATAGTCATAGATGCCTCGCCGGGAGGTCAAGGTCTGCGCAACAAAGAAGTTTACAAGAAACATGATGTGGGCGTGATATATCAGGGGGGCGAATCAGCATTTGGCTCTGAATCAGTATCAAGTTTCATATTCAACTCTCGGGTAAATTATGATGAGGCATTGGGGCGCCGTGATGCAATACAGGGTAGCTGTAATGTTACGGGTTTGGGACGCATAATTGAACCGCTCCGGGAGAGATACACCAATGATATAAAACGGCTAGACATAACACTGATACGTCGTTGGGCCGACATTGAGCAGACATCAAAGTCGTTCCCCGATACAATACAGTTGACACCAAATCCACATCATGCCGATGATGCCCGTGTGTATCTAGGGGACGAGATACCTCTGTATGTACGATCCGTAAAGGTGCCCACCAGGCAGATGCACTTACACATAATGGATATACGTTTTCAGGGTGAAGCACCATCCACAGATGATATTCACAGACTGTTTGCTGCCGAGAAGGGTGTGGCTGTACTGCATGGCGCCGCTGATACAAAACAGATAAGAGACTTTGCCAATACAATGAAGTATAATTTTACCGATACAAACATGGTACACATACACACAGAGATGTCTGCATCCAGAGGAGATACGGTCCAAATAGCATATTCGGATGACCAGACAGGTATAGTGATACCCGAAAATCACATGCTGCTACAAGCAATGATGCTGCAGAGGCCATACAAAGATGCTGTACGTCACACCGAATCACTCTTTCATATGGAACAGCGTAAACATATTCTGGAGCGTCATTTTGCGCCGGCTTGATGTTTAGATACGCGTAGCCTTACAGCCTTGTTATTTGTGACCTTTTCTACATTTATGGTCACATCACTCACCTTGATACTGTCACCTGCTTTGGGTATATCATTTAATTTTTTATGAAGAATTCCGTTCAGTGTTACATGGTTGGCATCTTCGGGAATGGATGTGTTCATTATATCGTTAATCTTGGATATTCGGATATCGCCGCTACTCACAATGGTGTGTTTGTCAATTATCTCGTATGATCCAGCTTGAGTTGTGTCGGTCTCATCCTCTATATCGCCCACTATGGTCTCTATAAGGTCCTCAAGTGTGACTATTCCATCTACACCACCATGTTCATCTATTACAATTGCAATGTGTATTTTGTGAGCCTTCATCTCTTTGAGTAAGGAGCTGACCTTCTTCTCCTGTGATACAAAGACGGGTTTTCGTGCAATCTCACCTAGCGTCTTGACCTTGTAGTTCTCTTCCACTGCGACTAAGATATCCTTTACGTGTACAAATCCAACTATATCGTCTGGGTTTTTATCATATATGGGAACTCGAGAGTGTGTTGAGTGGTTTATCTGTGGCAGTGCATCTATGAGTAGTGTTCTGGTAGACAGTGAGAATAGTTTGGTTCTAGGAGTCATAATGCCTTGTACTGTGATATCATCAAAGAGTAGGGCGCCATGAACCAATTCGGTCTCTTCCTTCTCTAAAGCCTTATCCTTTAGTCCCTGCTCAACAATGCCCCGTATCTCATCTTCAGTTATTGGTGGCGCGCGATAACTACTTCCGGTCAGTCTAACCATAAATCTAGTTATGAACTCAAACATCTTTACAACAGGCCAAAACGCATAACTAAACACCAATAAAACACCAGCAAATCTTAACGCCACTTTGGTAGAATTGGCGTTACAGTACGTCTTGGGTGTGATCTCACCAAATATCAATATGAGTAGTGTCATTATACCAATTGCAATGGCTAGGCCATCATCTCCAAAGATACGCAACGCTACACTTGTGGCCAAGGCCGATGAGCCTACATTTGCCAAATTATTTCCCAGATTGACGCTAGCCATCATCCAACCCGGGTTAGACTTTAGTTTGTACAATGACTCGGCACCACGTACCTTCTTCTGTCGTAGCTGGTTCACCTTGGCATCTCTAGTTCCCACTAATGCCACCTCCAAGCCACTAAAGAAAGACGATAGTCCTATGAGTGCAGCAAGGCCCGCTATCTCTACCCACAGATCTACCACATCGATCCCCACGCTTGAGCACTAATGCCATTCATTTAAAACGTACACACCATCATTGTGTCATTTTTAATACTACTTACTATAATTTATCTTTTATTCACCATATGATGATTTATCGTTTCACTGGAGCGTGTTCCTGTATACTAGAATAATTATTATTTTTGATCGTATTTTTTAGATACAGAATTTTATAATTTTAAATACAAAAATAAAAATTGGTAAAGATCGTTATTATACATAATATGTGGTCAAACTGAACTGGTGTATTAACGGCACCTGAAGTGGAAATTGAGGCCTGACACAATCAATCAAGCAGAGTAGAAACGCAGACGATTTGGGCGGAGTGAAAACATAGGTCATCAGCTCACGTTTTTGCTCCGTGCGGCTGTGCCGCGGCGCCCCGTCGACTCTGATAGTACATCATGATCCGGTTCTGGTTTGGTTCTAAGACAGGCTTGATTACGTAGCCGGCCATGCGCCATACGGTTTCATTGTCGCACATTTTGACACCGCCAAAGCGCCAATGAGACGGCATGGATGGCCAGATCAGATATCCCTAACATTTGGAATACGAATGTTGCAAGTTTAGTGGGTATGGAAGAATTTTCAAGTAGTTTGAACTGGATGGCCGGCCTCTGGAGGCAATATACAAGACATAATCTGCGGTCTAGTAAATTATCTCATTCATGGAAATGTATGGAAACTGTCTGAATAAAAATCAGGAAGCGGATTGCAGTCGGCATGGTTCATGACCGGCACCATGGCAGCGTCCGGCTTCGCGGACCAAGTCCACCTACTCTATGACCTCAATCAATTCTTTCAGTTTTCGCCTCGACTTTGGGGGCTTTTTCTTGTCCGGATACCCGATGCAAAGAATCGAAGACGGTCTCAACTTGGTCCCAAGGATCGACTTTACCTTTTCTTCGTCGATCATTCCGATCCAGATTGAGCTCAACCCCAGCCCCGCCGCCGCAATCAACGCGTGCGATGCTGCAAGCGTCGCGTCTTGGATGGAGAATTTTTCCAGAATGTCTTTGGGAAACTTTAGCTTGACCCGCGCCGGATCCATACAGAATACAAGCACTACCGGCGCATTGACGTATGACTGCTTGTTGGCGGCCTCTACAAGAGCCTCCTTTGTCTTGCTATTTTTTATATAAAATATTTTCAGGCCCTGAAAGTTTCCCGCTGTGGGCGCGGTGTCTGCTGCGGCCAGTATCTTGTCAATCTTCCAGTCCTCCACCTTGATCTTTGCAAACTTTCTTGTGGATCTCCTCGTTGCGAATATCCTAAAGACATCAGACTCTGGGAGTGGTAAGTCTGTCTTTTTCGGTTCTGAACGGAGTATGGTGTCCAGCAGAGATTGCCTGGTTGCCTGTCCTCCAGGGCCGTCTCCAGGCTGCCGCGTCCCCCCTTTTCCCTCTCCGTCCTCCCCCCTCATCCAGACCGAAGGGTAGAACTGTTTTGAGTTGATGTAGACGTACTGCGGTTCGTGCGGTATTTTGGCATATTCAAGCATTTGTTTTTGGATCTGAAGTGTGTCTGCCTCAAGCAACTTGTGTCCTTGCAAGGAAAATTGTGTGACATCGGAATTAACAATGATCTTGCTGATTCGGTCCTCCAGTACCACGGTCCCCGTCGAGTCCCTCTGCAGAATATCTACAAGAGAATCCAACTCATCCCTGTTCAGGATGACAGTGTCGGAGTCGTCTTCGTCAGCCCCCTGCCACACGAGCCTGCACCCGTGGCTTGAGGTATAAGCCGGCTCCACCTTGCTAAATTTCATCTCATTGTTTTCTCCCACCAAGTAAGATAAAAAGTAAGGGAATTATATACCTGAGTAGACAAGGCATTGA